>NZ_DALZDK010000006.1:0-75364 GCF_031978665.1 Niallia sp.
CCCTACAGGTAGACTTTTTTTTAGTGTCTACTCTATAGGGTACATTTTAAACTTTCTCAAGCTTTTTTATTTGGACCTTTCTCTCCATATAGAATTTATCTATTGCTGAGGATGTATTCATCGTCCCGTAATCTAGTTATTGAGATATCATGTACCCTTTCAAATTCTATCAAACGATCCTCAATGCTTTTCCCAGAAGCATCTTTAAAAGCATCTTCCCTATCATAATGTGGAAAGATAGCGATCTCTGTTAGCGCTAATGCTGTGAAGTTATTCAAGCCTACCTCATTCATTTTAGGAGAAAAATACTGGACTACATCAATAGAAGGTCCTAAAATGACCGCACCAGCACTTGCTCCTATTAAGATAGCATTCTGTTTAGACAACGATTTTAGTATGGAGTCAGCCCCGCTTTTTTTCATAAAATAAAGTAAGCGAAATGGGTTTCCACCATTAATATAAATGATATTATACTCCTCTAGCTTTTCTCCTTTTTCCACTTCCACATCGATAAAATCCACCTGGTTTATGCCCATTTCTAAAAAATCATTTTTCGTTTTAAGTGCAAATTTATTCTTTTCTTTTAGTGGGGAGGCGGTGGTGATAATGACAGCTTTTGGATTCGTCCTCTGTTTTTTTAGTATGGTTAAAAATTCGTTTTTAATTGTTTCTGTATAAAAGCCATTTGAAGTTAAAAATAGGTTAGCCATTTCTTATCACCCTTTAAGAAATTTTCCGTTTCTTGAATATTGAATTAATTATCTGTATTTTACCATAAAAAGCAATAAATCTTGATTTATATTCACAGTTGCAATGACTAAAGTATTCGTTGAAAATAGTTGCATTTTTCGCTATAGACTAGGCATGGAAGAAGAATAAAAAAATAATCTAAAAATAGTTTAATGAATAGAAGGGGTTCTGAATATACATTAACAATGGGGAATAGTAGCAAGCAGTATGAATGGATGTAAAAAGTAAAAACACAATAAATGAAGCTTTTAATGTGCAAGTTTTTTAGCGTTTTGTTTTTAGAGGAGGTGTGGCTTTTGGAGCATCCAATCCGGATGAAGAATAATGGACAGATCAGCGTAGTAATCAACTCACAGAAAAAGAAGGTTCTTCCAAAGGAAAAGCCAGAAGCTGAGTCAATCCCCAGAACTGTTCCGAGTGAACACGAAGCACTTAGGGAAATTGAAGCGGAATTAGGAAGCCTTGTTGGCATGGACGAAATGAAAAAAATGATAAAAGAGATATACGCGTGGATTTATGTGAATAAAAAAAGAGAAGAAAATGGCTTGAAAACGGGTAAACAAGCATTGCATATGATGTTTAAAGGCAATCCAGGTACAGGGAAAACAACCGTTGCCAGATTAATTGGCAAGCTTTTTCAAAAAATGAACGTTTTATCAAAAGGTCATTTAATCGAAGCAGAGCGCGCTGATTTAGTTGGCGAATACATTGGACATACGGCGCAGAAAACGAGGGATCTCGTCAAAAAAGCAATGGGAGGGATTCTGTTTATTGATGAAGCCTATTCATTAGGGCGAGGTGGGGAAAAGGATTTTGGAAAAGAAGCAATCGATACATTAGTCAAACATATGGAAGATAAGCAGCATGATTTTATTTTAATATTAGCAGGCTACTCAAGAGAAATGGATTTTTTTCTATCGTTAAATCCTGGCCTTCATTCCAGATTCCCACTTGTCATAGACTTCCCAGATTACTCTACTGATCAATTAATGGAGATTGCCGATCGGATGTTAAAAGAAAGAGAGTATGCATTAAGTCATGAAGCGGAAAAAAAGTTAAAGGAGCATCTTACCTATGTTCGCAATGTCCAGCATCCCAAAAGCTTTTCTAATGGTCGATACATCCGCAATATAATCGAAAAATCGATAAGAGCTCAAGCAATGCGTTTACTTTTGCAAAGTAATTATGATAAATATGAATTAATGACATTAAGAAGTAATGATATTGTCCTTGACCCCAAAGAAAAATAAGGATTAGTTAGCTATTCTAAAAGAGGAAATTTCTTTTGGGATAGCTTTTTACTGTTCTTTTATAAAATCCATTTTTACTAACAAACATTTTGGGTAACCTTATAAGGAGCAAATAGATGAAACGCTGTTTGTTTGCTATAATAGATAAAGTTCGGCATGGAAAGAAGGTTTACATAGTTGAAAGAAACCAAAGTAGAAAAAGAAAAAGTAATCCTGGTTGGCTGTGAGACACAGAATGATGCGGCCAGATTTGAATATTCAATGGAAGAACTAGCAAACTTAACGAAAACGGCGAATGGACAAGTGGTTGCGACATTAACCCAAATGAGAGAAAGAATTCATCCTTCTACTTATATTGGCAAAGGTAAAGTAGAAGAATTAGAAATGCTTGCAGAAGAATTAGAAGCAGACTTAATCATTTTTAATGATGAATTATCACCTAGCCAGGTTCGAAATGTGTCAAAGAACTTGGAGGCAAGAGTCATTGATCGCACCCAGCTTATTTTAGATATTTTTGCTTCAAGAGCAAGATCAAAAGAAGGAAAGCTGCAAGTAGAATTAGCTCAATTGCAATACTTATTGCCACGATTAGGTGGACAAGGTCTCCAATTATCAAGACTAGGAGCGGGGATTGGGACGAGAGGTCCTGGTGAAACGAAGCTCGAATCTGATAGAAGACATATTAGACGAAGAATTGATGACATTAAAACACAATTAAGTGTCATTGTGGAGCATCGTGATCGCTATCGCGAGAGACGGAAGAAAAACAGAGCCTTCCAACTTGCATTAGTCGGCTATACGAATGCTGGGAAATCGACGTTATTTAATCGTCTCTCTGAAGCAGATTCATTTGAAGAGGATATCTTGTTTGCGACATTGGATCCGATGACAAGAAAAATGATTTTGCCAAGCGGATTTTCGGTGCTTATTACAGATACGGTAGGCTTTATTCAAGATTTGCCAACCACATTAGTTGCCGCCTTCCGTTCTACACTAGAAGAGGTACGGGAAGCAGATCTACTGCTCCATGTGGTCGATAGCTCGAATGAGGAATATTATCAGCATGAAGATACGGTCCATAAATTACTAGAGGATTTGGAAATACCTGCGATACCGCATATAACCGTGTATAATAAAAAAGATTTAGTGCATCCAAAGTTTGTGCCAACATCGAAAACCGATAGCATTTTAATCAGTGCTTTTGATAAAGAAGACAGAGAACAGCTAAAGCAGAAGATTGAACAAATCATGATTGAAAGCATGGAGTATTATGAGACAACGGTTGAAAGTAATAATGGGAAGTTATTGTCTCAACTAAAAAATGAAACCGTCTTACGTAGCTTAATTTTTGATGAAGAAACGCAAAATTATATATGTAAAGGGTATGCATTAAATGAACATGCTATATTAAAATACAAAAAGCCTATAGAAATAGAGGAATGGGAGAAATAAATGTACAAGCAGTTAACATATGGAACACAGCTCGAAGCGTTAGTAAATGAAGTAGAAGAACAAATTGAAGAAGTGCATCAAGGGATTGATAAAAGAATTGATGGCAATCAATTTCGGGTATTATCGAGTTTTCAAAATCATAGAGTCAGTGAATCACATTTTATTCCATCAACTGGTTATGGTTATGATGACATTGGCCGTGACACGCTAGAAAGTATTTATGCAGAAGTATTTGGCGGGGAAGCTGGATTAGTTAGACCGCAAATCATTTCTGGCACACATGCCATCAGCACAGCACTGTTTGGCATTCTTCGACCAGGCGATGAACTGCTTTATATTACCGGAAAACCGTATGATACGCTAGAAGAAATTGTTGGAATCAGAGGCGAAGGAATCGGGTCGCTGCGTGAGTTTAATATTGGCTATAACAGTGTAGACTTACTTGCAGACGGACAGCCTGATTATGAGAAAATTGCTGCTTCCATCCATGCTAATACAAAAATGATTGGCATCCAGCGTTCGAAAGGATATGCGACAAGACCTTCTTTTACCATTGCAGAAATTGAAAAGATGATTGCCTTTGTAAAAGAGATTAAAGAAGATGTCGTTGTTTTTGTAGACAATTGCTATGGGGAATTTGTGGAAGAGTTGGAGCCATGTCATGTAGGTGCTGATTTAATGGCAGGATCCTTAATTAAAAATCCAGGTGGCGGTATTGCTAAAACAGGAGGATACATTGTTGGGAAAGAGAAATATGTGAAAGCATGTTCTTACCGAATGACGTCTCCTGGAATTGGGGCAGAAGCAGGAGCTTCCCTGTACAGTCTTCAAGAGATGTACCAAGGATTTTTCCTTGCACCGCATGTAGTGGGACAAAGCTTAAAAGGAGCTATTTTTACAGCGGCAATGCTAGAGCGATTAGGCATGAATTCCTCTCCTAGCTGGAATACGAAAAGAACGGATCTTATTCAGTCTGTTCAGTTTGATGATAAAGACAAAATGATTGCTTTTTGCCAGGCTATTCAATATGCGTCGCCAATTAACTCCCATGTAACAGCTTATCCAAATTACATGCCAGGTTATGAAGATGATGTTATTATGGCTGCTGGAACATTTATTCAAGGAGCAAGCATCGAATTAACAGCAGATGGTCCGATTCGACCACCTTATGTTGCCTATGTTCAAGGGGGATTAACCTATTCCCATGTGAAAATTGCTATTTGCATTGCGATTAATCGTTTATTAGAACAAAAACTGATTACTATATGAATATAGTAATCAGTAACATGAATTGGGAAGAATTTGTAACATTAGTTGACATCTTTTTTTCCCAATCATATAATGAAGGTGGATTAAATCATTTTAAAGGAGCCGAATGCTATGTCTGGTAGTCAAATTCGTCGATCGATGCCTCTTTTTCCAATAAGTATTGTCATGCAATTAACAGAGCTGTCTGCTCGACAAATTCGTTACTATGAAGAACACGAATTAGTGGCTCCAGCAAGATCGGATGGCAATAGAAGACTTTTTTCATTATCGGATATTGATAAATTATTGGAGATTAAAGATCTAATTGATCAAGGAGTAAACCTTGCTGGAATTAAACAAATCTTCTCTGTTCAAGAAAAACAAGTGCTGACAGACGAAGTAAAGAAAGAAGCAGAAAAAGCACGCAGAGAATTATCGGATGAGGATTTACGCAAGTTATTGCGCAAAGAATTATTAAATGCAGGTCGCTTTAATAATACTCATCGTCCCTCTATGAGGCAAGGAGACATGTCTCGTTATTTTCAAAAATAGATAAAAAAAGAAAAGCAGGGAGCAGGAGGAATAGTCGTGGCTAAAAATTACACTAAAGATGACATTAGAAGGTTTGCAAGTGAAAGTAACGTAAAATTTATCCGCTTACAATTTACGGATATCCTTGGAACAATCAAAAACGTGGAGATTCCAATTAGTCAGCTAGATAAGGCGTTGGATAACAAAATGATGTTTGATGGTTCATCTATCGAAGGCTTTGTTCGTATTGAAGAATCAGATATGTATCTATATCCTGATCTAAATACATGGGTTGTATTCCCATGGACTGCTGAAAAAGGAAAAGTTGCACGTTTGATTTGTGATATCTACAATCCAGATGGAACACCATTTGAAGGAGATCCTCGTAACAATCTAAGAAGAATATTGAAAGAGATGGAAGATTTAGGATTCACTCATTTCAATCTTGGACCTGAGCCAGAATTTTTCTTATTCAAATTAGATGAAAAAGGCGCACCTTCTCTAGAACTTAACGATAATGGTGGTTACTTTGATTTAGCACCAACTGATTTAGGGGAAAACTGTCGTCGTGATATCGTATTAGAATTAGAAGAGATGGGCTTCGAAATTGAAGCATCTCACCACGAAGTTGCACCTGGTCAGCATGAAATTGATTTCAAATATGCAGATGCAATTACTGCATGTGACCAAATCCAAACATTTAAATTAGTAGTAAAAACGATTGCTCGTAAGCATGGTCTACATGCAACATTTATGCCAAAACCATTATTCGGTGTGAATGGATCAGGGATGCACTGCAACCTTTCTCTATTCAAAAATGGTGAAAATGTATTCTATGATCCAAATGGTGAGTTAGAATTAAGCGAAACAGCATTACAATTTATTGCTGGTATCGGTAAGCATGCAACTAGCTTTACGGCAATTACAAACCCGACTGTAAACTCATACAAACGCCTAGTACCTGGTTACGAGGCACCTTGCTATGTGGCATGGTCTGCTCGAAACCGTTCACCATTAATGCGTATTCCAGCTTCACGCGGCTTAAGCACACGTGTAGAAGTACGTAGCGTGGACCCAGCAGCAAATCCATACTTAGCAATGGCAGCATTACTTAAAGCAGGTCTTGACGGAATCGCAAACCAATTGACTCCTCCAGCTCCAGTAGATAGAAATATCTACATCATGAGCAAAGAAGAAAGAATTGCAGAAGGCATTGTTGATTTACCATCAACATTAGCACATGCATTAGAAGAGTTAAAACAAAACGAAACAATGATCGACGCTCTCGGAGAGCATATCATCGTTCACTTTATTGAGGCAAAAGAGATTGAGTGGGATATGTTCCGCACGCAAGTTCATCCATGGGAGAGAGATCAATACATGGAAATGTATTAAGAAGGGAAGGCCTTGGTATATCAAGTATCAGGGCTTTCTTTTTTTTCGGGCAAATTATTAATAATACTTTAATTTAAAGGGCTGCCCGATAAATGCCCGATTTTATTCCAATAAATTATTCAAGAACATTTTTCATATGTTCTTCGTATTTTTTCATTCTATCTTCTTCGATTTTTTTACTTATATGAGAGTATACATCTGATGTAATGCTTATACTTCCATGACCAAGCCTTTCTTGAATGTATTTCATATCTGCTCCGGCTTCCATTTGTAAAACAGCATGAGTATGTCTTGTTGAATGAATTGGCAAAGAGGGGAGATTAGCTTTTCTCAGTATTCTCGCAAAAGCATTTGCTAAAGTTGATTTAGGCATATAATCCCCATCATTTCTACACAACACTAAATTTAAATCGTGTTTATAATTATCGGTTAAGCTTAATTTGTTATGATTTTGAAACTTTTTATGAAAGTGTAGATCATTAGCAAGTCCTTGACTAATTGTGATAATTCGATTTGAGCGATATGTTTTTACATCTCCGAACATTTTATCTGGGTTACTGAACGCTTCTTTAAAATCGAGTGATTTATTTATATCTATGGTGCGCTCTTTAAGGTTTATATCGGACCATTGTAAAGCTCCGGCTTCTCCTTTTCGCATTCCGGTTTCAATAAGGACCTTGAAAAATATCCAATAAATATAATCATCCTTATATGCTTCTTTTAGAAAATTCGACAGGTCTTCAGAGTCTATAAATTTAATCTCACGTGGTTTTTCTTCACCTTTTATAGTAACTCCAACGCATGGGTTTTTCTCGACTTTTTGAAGTATGATTGCTTTCTCATATGCGTTGTACATAGTCCCATGGATAATTTCTACTGTTCTTTTGCTATAACTTAAGGAATGGAGGTTATTAATAAATTTTTGATACATCATCGGCTTAACATCTTTTAAAAGAATGTTCTTAAAGTAGGGGATGATATGATTTTTAACATTTCTCTCATGTAATTCATAAGTGTTTTTACGAACAGAACCTTTTTTATATTCGATTAGCCATTCATTTAAATAGGTTTTTAGAGGAATGTCCGTTTGTTCGTATCCTTCCCTTATCAATCTCTCCATTTCTTCTGCAGCTAACTTTGCCTCAGGTTTACTTGTAAATCCTTTTTTTGATTTTTCTTTTGTTTTTCGAGTAATGGGATCTTGATAGTAAATTCTGTATTCCCAGAAGTCCTTTTTAGATCCTTTCTTCTTATATTTATGAAAAGTCGCCATTTTTAATCTTTCCTTTCGTTTAATTTAAGAGCACAAAAAAGTTTCATCACCTCCTTATAGGAATATACGTTCTGTTTTAGAGTTAAAAAAATTTAGTTAATAATTTTTGTGGAATCCCATACTTATTTAAAGCTAATTCCATAGTCAACTGACTGTTTAAATCCTTTTCTTTAAATAAAAGATTCATAGCAAATATGTTAGCTTCCATTTCAATTTTATCTGTAGAAAATAAGGTGTTTTTCTTAAGAAATGGAGTATTAGAGTCTGGGTGTAAAATAGCATGTCCAAGTTCGTGAGCACACACAAACTCTAATTTATCCTCACCTAACTTTTCGTTTAAATGAATAATTTTAAATCGATAATGTTTACTGTAATAGCCCAATGTATTACCTAGGTTTTCGTGAACAACTACGATGCCTAACGCCTCAGCTAACTTAATTGGGTTAGATGTTTTGTATCTCTTAAGTAAGGTTCTAACCTTTTTCTCTATATGCTCCATTGACCCCCGACACTTCCTAGTCTCTATATTTTTTTGGAGTGAATTTTTGTTTAGCTAATCGTTTAGCAATTCGCAAAGAATTTTCTAATGAGGAAATAAGTAACTCTCTGTCTTCTTGATCCATATCCTCAATTGATTCTCCGTTAAAATGAGCATATCCATTTTTACCTTCAAGACCATCAATCATTTTTTGTAATTCTTTTTGTATGTCTTTTTCATCTTTTTCAGTCAACTCAGGTTCAAACGATTTTTCCTTTTCTTCATCATCTAGTAGATTACTAACGTTAATATTTAACGCTTCGGCAATAGCAGTTAAAGTATCAAGGCTTGGATTGTATCTGTTTCTTTCTAAGTCAGCTAAGTATGATCTGGACATATTTGCTTTTTCTGCTAGGACAACTTGTGTCAAACCAGCTTTTTTCCTATGTATTTTAATTTTTTCCCCTATAGACATTTTAATATGTTCCTCCATTTTGTCGGTAATTCCGACTTGATATTTTTATTATAATAACAAAATGTCGGTAATACAATGCCTAAAATGACGTAAATACAAGTATTTTTAAGTATTATGTCGTGTATACCAGTGTATTTCTCTGAAATGCTTAAATATGCTCAATTTTAGTTTATTTTGAGGTTTTACTATTTGTCGTGAATACAATACAATTCAGTTATAGAAATTGAGAGCAACAACAGGAGGTGTTAAAGCATGTTAGACAAAGAAAAGCTTGGAGCTCTTATTAAAGAAAAAAGAAAGGAGAAGAAACTTACGCAGCTAAATGTTTCAGAAACAACAGGCCTATCGAGAAGTTATATTTCTGACATTGAAAAAGGAAGATATATGCCAAGTGCTGAATCTTTGTACAAAATAGCTTCTTGTATAGAAATGGATTTAAATTTACTTAGAATGACGGAAATACAAGTTGTGGAGTGATTGACTTGATCAGTGTAAACATTGATGAAAAATATGTAGAACAACAGTTTCTTCAAGAATTAAGCAAAAAGTTAAATGAGTTAGAAAATAGATGTACCTTATGGGATATGAAGGAACTTATGAAACAGACAAATATGAGTGACAACAACATCAAAGAAAAATTCTTTTATGATCCAAGATTTCCAAAGTACAAAGTCGGTGGAAAATGGTACTTCCCAGCAAGAGAAACAGAACAATTTATTTTAACTTGGATTAAAGAACAACCAACTCATTAGGCGGTGATCTAATGCACTTAGAAAAAGCAGAAATGTTTATGAGTTTAGCGGTATCAATGTACTTGAAGAACAGAATTAATGTCGCAATATGGGCTTCAAACGAAAGTGAAAAATATTTAGATAAGCATGAAAAAGGAGGACCACAAAATGAAAATCAAACCAGCTGAATGGCTAAAGCTTAATTCAGAAGAAAAGCAAAGTTTGTTGGAAGCTAAGAAAGGTGTGAAGTAATGAAAAATCCACTGGAAGAAATAACATCAATAGCGCACCTATTACCACTTCCTGTATTGAAAGATATTAATCAACGTATTGGCGATTGGTTAGCAAGTGGAGGTAAAGAAACAGATCCATACATCGAGCAACAATTAAGATTTGCAAAGCGATTTGTTAAAGGCTGAATAGCCTTTCCTTTTTAGCCAATGTGCAAAATTTGATGAACGAATCAATGAATATTTTAAGGAGGTGAAGCATATGAGCGAGCTAGAACATCCGGTAGTAACCCAAATTAATCAAACTGGATATCCAAATATGGTTGCACAACCAGAGCATGCCGGCACTGATTTTTTCAGTGATGAAATATTAGTTGGTGATTCAATTATTGAGCATAACGGAAATGTCATTCTTGAATCCAATTTAGAAGATTATCTCATTGAAGAATTAGGGTTCAAATATAAAACAGCAGAATAGGAGGTTTATAAAATGGGCTTACACGGTGAAGTCATTGTTTGGCAGATGACAGAAGAAGAGCGCTTGGCTTACATAGCAAAGCATCCTATTGTACCTACAGAGAAGCCAAGAGGTGGTCAGTTTTCAAACATTCATGAAATGAAGAGAAAAGAAGCTTCGATGAATGGATATAAAAATGGCAAGCAAGCTAATTCAAATAACAAGATTTTAGATGAACAAGATAAAGAGTTTGTCTATATCCAATATGAATCAGGGGCTAGGCTTCAAGATATTGCAGAAGGTTTAGGTGTAGAGAAACATACAATTAATAATTTTATTGCTGCAGAAAGAAAGAGAAGTTCTAAAGCATTTCCAAGAAGAACAATCAGATAAGGAGGACGTTATGAAGAAAATTGAATTTAAGGAATTAAAACTAATAGATTTCCAAGCCCACAGTGATATTTTGGTTTCCTTTGGCGAGAGAACTGATATCACTGGGGACAATGGGGAAGGTAAATCAACCATTCCTCAATCGATCACATGGTTACTTTATAACACAGATGCATTCGGAAGTAAACTAGATCCAACACCAATTACTTACGATTCAGATGAAACAAAAGTGTCTTTATTGCTTGAAGTAGATGGAAAACAAGTGCTTTTAGAAAGAGTATTAAAAAAATCTAAATCACAATGCTATGTAAACGAAGTGCCAACACCAGCAACAAAATTTAATAACTTTGTGAGTGAATTATTTGATAAGGATTTGTTCTTTTCGCTATATAATCCAAACTATTTTTTCACTATGCATTGGGAAAAGCAAAGGGCCATCTTACTGCAATATGTTTCTGCTCCACTTAAAAAAGAAGTATTAAAGCATATGCTAGACAAGCAATCAGAAGTACTAGAACCGTTATTAAAAAAGCAATCTATTGATGATATTAAGGCTGCACATTCTGATAAAAAGAAGCGTCTAGATAAACAGTATAGTGCAGCACAAAGTAAAACAAAAACACTAAAAGAGCAATTAGAATATCATGCTCCAAGTGTTCCATTAGAGTCATTGCAAGCTGAATTGAAGCCATTACTTAAGCAACGTGCGGAACTAGATGAAATCAACGATTCTGCAAGTGATGTAAACATAAGAATCAATACGCTCAATACTCAAATTCACAATCTGAATAGAGAAAGAGACAGCATGAAAAATGATTGGTCTCTGCTTAAAGAAGAAAAGATTGAGGACCATTGCCGCGTTTGTAAACAGCCTTTGCAAGATGATTCCTTAAAGGCTGCAGAAGAAGAAAAACAGCAAAGAATTGGTAAGTTTAAAACTTCTTTCAATACTGTTATTGCACAAAGAAAAAAACTGGAAGAAGAACTAAAAACATTGGAATATATCGATGTTTCAGAAACAAGAGAAAAACTTAACGAATTGCAATCTAAGATAGAACCCCTAGAAAAAGAGATTGCTAAACATAAAGATTACAAGCATTACGTGGAGCAGGTAGAACAAGCAAAAGTAGAAGAAAAAGAGTGCTTAGAAACGCTGAATGAATCCATCTTTATTTTAGATGGCATCAAGGATTACAAAGCAAAAGAAGCTGAATTACAGGCCGAAAAAGTACAAGCCTTATTCACTACTCTTTCAGTTAGATTGTTCAAACAGAATAAGACAGATGGAGAAATTAAGTCAGACTTTGAAATTGAAATGGATGGCAAACCTTATAGCAAGCTATCACTCTCTGAAACCATTAAAGCAGGATTGGAATTAAGGGATGTGTTATCTGCTCAAAGTGAACTGATTACACCAGTGTTTATTGATAATGCTGAGTCCATTACAAAGTTTAAAGAGCCATTAGGACAGTTGATACTTTGCCGAGTGGTGGCAGGGCAGGAATTGAAAGTAGAAAGCATTTCTGATGATGATGAAATAACAGTTGATATTGAGGTGATCTAATATGTCCGATGTAGTTGTAGTTAAAGTCCTGTCCAGCGAGGGCTGGGAGGGATGTAGAAGAGAGAAGCTAGTCATCGATGGTAAGCAGGTAATGCATGTTGGTCCTTTGTCAGAATGTCCAGAAGATGCAATTTTGGAACGTGATCTTGTTGGACCTGGTGATTTTGCTAGTTTGTTAGAAAACTTCCTAATAGAACATAAAGGAAAAAAAGTGAGATTTGTATACGAAGACGAGGAGGAAGAAGAGTGAAACAAGGAAAGAATCCCACTCGCAAACAAAAAGAAAACATTCGAAAAGCTGGTCTTAATCCCGACAACTGGCTGATTTATAAAAACCATGGTGAGAAAGTTTCATTGATTCATAGAAACACAGGTACCACTAGAGACATATTAAAAAATAATCGATAACTCGGAGGTTTTAATTAATGGCTAATAACTCAATCGTACAATATACACCGGAAATTACAGAAGCATTTAAACCAGAAGTATTACAAGTGATTAGAACATCTATTGCACCAACAGCAAATGACCAGGAGTTTTTATTATTCGCACATAAAGCAGCTTCTTATGGCTTGGATCCATTCAAAAATGAAATTTTCTTTATCAAATATGGAAATACAGCTCGTATTCAGTTTGCTGCAGAAGCGTATCTTGCAAAGGCTAGATTACAAGAAGGTTTCCAACCACCAGATACACAAATGGTGCATGAGAATGATGAATTTAAAATCGCAATGAACAAAGAAACTAGGGAAATGGAAGTAGTCCTTCATGAAATTGGTTTCCCGCGAGGAAAAATCATTGGTGCTTATTCTATTGCTTATCGTGATGGACATAGACCTGTAACGGTGATTATGGACATTGAAGAAGTATCTCATATGTTCACTGGCCAAAATAAAGATAACTGGAATAAATGGACTGCTGATATGTTCGGAAAACACGTACAGCAACGTGCATTAAAGAAACAATACGGACTAGAATTTGAGGATGAAACAATCACTCATGGCGAGCCAGAAAACAGTATTCCAGAGTACAAACCACAAGAAAGAAAAGATATCACTCCTACAACAGAAGTGATTGATAAACCAAAACCAGAAGCAACAAAAGAGTTGAATCCAATTGAAAAAGTAAAAGCAGATATGAATGAGAAATTCAAAAAGTTAGGCATCAAAGGTAAGCAAGCAAAAGAAGATTATATTGCTCAACATGCTCCTGATTTAGTTGGTAAAAACCCAACGTTAGCGCAATTAACTGGATTAAATGATTTATTGGACATGCATATCGATTTGAAAGAAGTTCAAGAATCTAGTGCGGACAGTTTGGACTAAGGCTTATGAAAGTAGACATTATAGCAAGTGGTTCGAGTGGCAACGTGATTGCCATTCGTTCCAATCAATCTACTATTCTAGTCGATGTCGGTATTGCTAAAACAAAGATTGAAAAAAGGTTGTTGGAAGTAGGTATTTCACCAACAAGCATTGTAGCCATCTTTATCACACATGCCCATAAGGACCATGTACAAGGTTTGGCACTGGCTAATAAATACAAGATACCTGTTTATGCTGCAGAGAACGAATGGAAGTCTATACCCAATGTAGATGAAGAATTAAAGAGAACATTTAAAGCAGGAGAGAGCATTAATTTTGAGGATAAGTTCTTTATTGAATCCTTCAAGACTCACCACGATGCTTATGATCCTGTTGGATATACAGTAACGGATTATATGAATTACAAATGCTCTATTTGTTTAGATACTGGCCATGTAGATGAAACCATGCTTGAGAAGATGGAGTTTTCCCAGATTTATATTATTGAATCCAATCATGAACCTAACATGGTGGAAGTATCGGACTATCCTAACAGTGTAAAAGCTAGGATTCTATCACATGTAGGACATTTATCTAATGAGCAGACAGCCACAGCCCTTTCTAGACTCATTCAAGGTCTAGGGGAGCAAATATATCTAACTCATTTATCAAGCAAAAATAACATGCCTGCGCTAGCCAAAATGACTACTATGAGGGCATTGATGAAAAAAGGATACAAACAAGACGAACATTACAAAATTGAGGTGATTTAAGTGGAGAAAGTTGAACTACCACTTGAAGTATATAACGCATTTGAAGGAATAAAAAGATCGTGGGGAAGCCTTGTAAGTGAAGAAGAAATCAATCTCTTGCTTATTCAGATAATAAATTTAGCAAGTGAAAACATCGGGGATTCTATCACACTGAAAAAATTCGCATTAGAACATCCTACTAAATACATTCAAGCGATAGCGAACGGATACAAGTTAAATAACGAAACAAGGACAGTAATGCAAGTAGACCAAATGATTAACCGGTGGTTAAATGCTGAATTTGATGGCGACGAGAAAGACGATAGATATAGATTCGCAGAACAATTGACGTCCTTTATTAAAGAACAACTAGTAACGCAATGATCGGATGGTGATTCAGATGGCAAGACCAACAAAAGAAGGACTCGAATACTTTCCGCTGGACACTGATATTGACCAAGACGAAAAAATCATAGTTGTTGTAGCTAAATATGGCATGCGAGGTTTTGGGGTGATCGTTCGTCTCATGATGGAGGTGTATAGGAATGGCTATTTCTATCACTGGACGGAAAAAGAGCAATATGTTTTTTCAATGAAAATCGTGGAGACAGCAGACTTTGTCAATGAGGTTGTTCAGGAATGTTTGAAGTGGGGGTTCTTTCATCAAGATTTATATGAAAAGTACGGAATCCTTACTTCAAAAGGGTTCCAGAAAAGATTTCTTCTTGCCGTCAATAGACGAAAAGGAGTGATCATAAAACAAGAATATGACCTAGTAAAAGAAGTTATTGTAGACAATAACTCGGTTAATGATGACATTAATCCTGAAAATGATGACAATAACACCACAAAAGAAAAGAAAGTAAAAGAAAAGAAAAGAAATAAAGATAATAACGTTTATGTTGAAATCCTTTCTTACTTAAATGAAAAGGCAGGAAAGAACTACAGCCATAAGTCAGAAGCTAATAAAAAGCTTATAAATGGTCGGATGAATGAAGGTAGAACAGTTGACGACTTCAAACGTGTTATTGATGTGAAATGTGAAGAATGGCTGCAAGATGACAAGATGAGTCAATATCTTAGACCAGCTACTTTATTTAGCCAGAAGAATTTTGAGAACTATGTAAATCAAAAGTCCAAGTCTGATTCTAAACAGCAACAACCTCACCAAGATATTAGAGATAAGGAAATAGCATTCTCTAAATTTGTAGAAGCTGGGGGTGATCCTTCTGAGTTCGATTGGAGCAGCTGAACAAGAAATTAATGATATATCGGTTGAGCAATCCGTATTAGGGGCTATCCTTATTGATTCAAATGTTTTAGATGAAATTACTTTTCTAGAAGTTAGAGATTTCTCATCACAAAGACACCAACAGATTTACAAGGTTATGAGATACCTAGAAAAGAGAAGCGTTCCTGTTGATATAGTAACGGTCACAGAAACCTATGTAAAATTCGGACAAGTAGAAAATATGGGCGGGGTATCTTATTTAATGGATTTAACAGCCGCCTGTCCTTCTACAGCCAGCGCAGAATATTACGCAAGGATTATTCGTTCGAAGGCATTAGAGCGAAGAACAAAGAATATGGGCGAAATCATCAAGGGAATGACTAGGGATGATTATGAAACGGACGAAGAGTATTTCTCATCTATTGAAGCATTAGTCGGTGAAATGAGACCGCAAGATAACGTGAAAATGAGAAGTTTTTCCGAAAGTAAAGAAGATTACTTTAAGCACCTATCAACCCAAGCGGATTACATAAAAACAGAGTTCAAGTTCTTTGATAATTGGGCGAAGGGACTATGGCGAGGTTGGTTATATGTGAGTGCTGGAAGACCATCAGTAGGTAAAACGGCTAAGATGTTACAAACGTGTTATGGAGCTGCTAAACAACATAAAGGTGTGGTCCTTATATTTTCTCAAGAGATGGGAGAAGACGAACTGAAAGACAGAATGATGTCTTCTGTTACTGGTATTCCTTATCAAAGAATTAAAGCAAAAACCTTGAGTGAAAAGGAACTAGATACGTTAAAAAATGCTTATGAAGGTTTTGAGTTCCTGCCTATTTTCATACAAGACAAGCCTTATATAACGATTGATGAAGTTAAAGGGATTGCAAGACAGTTTAAGAAAAAGCACGGAAAAATAGCATTAATCGCAGTGGACTATTTACAAATTATGAACATTCCACAGCGTAAAGGTGAAAGCAGATCGCAAGCAATCGGAAATGTTACAGGAGCAGCTAAACAGATTGCAAGAGAACTAGAGTGTTGTTTCTATATGCTATCTCAAATGTCTCGTGAGTTTGAAAAAGCATTAAAACCGCAGCTGTCGCACCTAAAAGAATCAGGATCCATTGAACAAGATGCAGATGTAGTTGAGTTCCTTTGGCATAATCCAGATGATACGGAAATGGGTGGGAAAGTTATTCAACAAACAATAGCAAAGGGAAGAGACACAGGCCTAAATGATTTTAGATTGTTATTTCAAGGGTGGAAACAGCATTTTAGTGAATTACAAAGTAAATAAGAAGGTGAGATTATGAGGTTCATAGGTATAGATCCGTCCACTAAGACAGGCTTTGTCGCTTTGGATGAACATGGTCAAATATTAAGAGAAAAAGAGATTACTGGAATAGGTACTGTGGATCCAAAACGGATGAGAACAATGATTGTAGATGTAATGGACCATATTCATAAAGATGACATTATTGCCATTGAAGGATTCGGATTTGCTTCACAACAAGCTATTCAAAACGGTGGAATTGGCTGGGGCATTCGAATGGCTCTTGATGCCAGGAAGATTAATTATATTGAAGTTGCACCTAATGCTTTAAAAAAATATGTTGGTGTTACTGGATGGACAGGAGAAGCAGGAAATAAGAAAAGATTATCTGGTCCAGAAAAGAAAAAGGCAGTAAAGCAAGCTGTAATAGAACATTTTAACTATAGCCATAAAAGCGACAACGTTATAGACGCTTATGTGCTTGCGCAAATAGCATTAAGTCACTTTATCGTTCAAGAAACGGACTCTATTCAACTAATACACTATCAAGCACAAGTAATTGACACTATCTTAAAAGGAGCGAAATAACCATGCAAGTTACTGTAAAAGCGCATTTTAATAAGCAGACGAAAGATAGCAAAAAGGAATTGGTGCAATTCCATGTGAAAGGTGAAGATGAGAAAAAGCCGGAACTTAACAAACTTACTCGTGAAATGGTTCTTTTAGAAATTGAAGGAGTGGAACATAAGCTAAAATGTGAATTTAGCAAATCCACCAAGGATAGCAAAAAAACTGTTTTGGAGTTCATTGTAAAAGGTGATGCTTCTGCTGAAAATACATTCAATTTCTATAAGAAGGCTGGGGCAGATGTAACGCTTCATATCGTTGAAACTCAAATGAGTGCTGATGATTTTGAGGAAGAGCATGAGGGCATTTCTTATTCAGTTGGCAAAGATGGAACAGCTAATATCAGCCCAGACCAACTTTCTCTAGAAGATGTAGGAGAAAAAGATGAATTAGATGGAGATCCTTTTGCTTCTCCAAATGATGAGGATTCATTAGATTAATAACTTCACTCTCCTTCCTTCGGGAGGGAGAGAAACGAATTTTAGGAGGAACCAAAGTGAACCATATAAGACAAGATACAGGGTACTAAAATGAGCATAACAAGCCTGTTTGATATGACAGTATGCTTGATGTGCAATGGACATGGGACGCTTTATAATGATAAAACTTACCCACGTTGTAAAGGGGGGGCGAGCATCCGTTGATGGTAAAAGTTAAGAAGAACAGAAAACAACTGTACAAAAGAAAGTAATTAATTCTTGTCTTTCGTAAAAGTATATTTTTATTCAATATTTCTTTTGTACTTTATTTTGAAAATATACAAATAAATTTGTTACCCATTTAGATACTAGACCGACAATAATATATCCTACAAATAAATGTAAGTAATTTGCTCCTTTATCCAATTCAAATAAATTTAAAGTGGACATTAAAGGTTTGAAAATGAAAGCAAAGGCAGCAGAAAGAAATGTCATGTAAAAATAGTAATTTTTCTTATAGTTTAAAGTCCATTGAAAGATGAACATGTATGATATAGGAACTAAAGAAGCATCTAAAGTAAAGTTTGAAGCTAACAGAGGAAATACTTTGTATGGATAAAACCAATATGCATTATTTGCTCCCAAAGCATCTATATAGGTAAAAAAAACATGAACATTATAACCATAAAATCCAATAAGTAGTGCTTTCCTTTTATCTATAAAACTATAGAGGGTTATTAGCGGGACAATCAATAATAATAGAACAATCCAAAATTGCCAATCATTTAGGCTTGAATATTCTAGCCAATAGTCGAACCACTCTTTTGTATATTCGGTTTCCAATTGTTTTAAATCTTCAATTTTTTGATTTTGAGATGGATTCATATATATTCTCTCCCTTTGAATAATATGGTAATATTTTTCCCCTGGTATTCAAAAGTATACTTTTTTTATCACGATACAAAACTTATTTGCAGAAAGGAAGGGTATCATGAGAAAAATCCCAGTAATAGCACTGAAAAATAAATCAAAAGGAAATCGATTCTTAGCTGCCAATATGGACGTTGGAGATTGGAGTGATCCAGAGTTAGATGTTTCCCTTGATGATATTGAAAACGGCTTTCTAATTTGGAGAAAAGATTTAGAAAAACCAACAGAAGAAGATTTAGAAAATGTAAAAGAAGAATCAGCTAGACATAAAAAATACATGTTAGAAAAGTTCGGCAAAAACGCAATAGTTAGTTATGACGTTGAGGGATGGCTAAAACATTATAAACCTATTCATTTAGAAATCACAGAGGAACAATTTGAAATAGCAAAAGATAATGCCGAATTGTAGAAAGGAAGGGTGAAGGGAAATGATTCAAATATATTGTAATGATGAAAACTCAGTAAATAAATGGTTAGCTAGAAATCGAAATGTAGAAATAATTAACATCCAAATGTGCTTAACAGCTGAATATGGAGAACATATTATGGTTGTTTATAAAACGAATGAGGATAATTAAAAAAAGCCAGGAAACTCTTCCCAGCATTAAATAAAACAACCTAAATAAATTATATCATGGGGGGAGTCGCATTGAAACAAATGTCTTTTGTGCTTCCTGAGATAGATCGTGACGCAACTAAAAAAGCAGTAGAAGCAGCATTTGAAAAATATCGATTTTACTTACTGACTATTCCAGAAGAAAGGCTGCCTAAATTAACAGCTACATATTCACTGGTTCCTCCAACTAATACAAATGAATTTCATTCAACAACAGAAGATATTGCTATCAAGAACGTGGACTTCGAAAGAGAACGTGAGAATTACATCGAGTGGATTAGGCGAGCTGTTAATCGGTTAGCTCCTAGAGAGCGAGAAATTATTGTTAAAAAGTACTTGCAAGATGAAGAAGTATTTGATTATGAAATTTATATTGAGCTTGGTTACAGTGAAAGAAGGTATTATCGACTAAAAGCGAGAATATTTTACAAGCTTGCTTTTCTGCTAAAAATTGAGGTTTATAATATTGAAAAATGAGCACTCTTATTTATTAGGGTGCTTTATTTAATTTTAATGGGGTGGGACTTTGAGAAGATTTTCAAGCGATTGGAATATTTTTATGAATAAAATAAGAGATTTTTTTGAAGAAAATGATGGACAAGTTTGGTTTAGAGGACATAGTAATCTAGGGACGAACGGAGATCATTTAGATTATAAATTAAACTCAAGTTTATTCAGACAACGCGGTGACCTACAAAGTATATTGAAGTTAGAAAATGACTATACATATGAGTTTTTTCATACAGGATATAACTTGCATAAAATAGAGAACATTTGGTCACTGATGTTTGTAATGCAGCACCATGGGTTACCTACAAGGTTTTTAGATTGGACAACTTCTTTACCAACAGCTCTTTACTTTGCAAGGCAGGGATGGCAATTAGGTAAAAATAAACCTAGTTTATGGTTGGTAAATCCAATTAGATTAAATGAACTATTGAATAGTTCATCTACGATTGAAGTGTTAAGAACTGAACAGGATTATTTTAAAACTGTAAGGAGTTTACAAAATTCTAGAGCAGTTGCTTCGATAAAAAATTCTAATAGAATTAATGCACAACAAGGAAATTTCACTATGCAAGGAAGTTTATTACCATTAGATGAAGAAGTATATCAAGCAGGAGGGAATTCGAGAATAATCACAGAAATCGAAATACCGGATGCTATAGGTTTTGATTTATCTATATTTCTAGCTATGGCAGGAGTTAATCATTTTAGTGTTTTCCCTGATTTAGATGGACTTTCAAAAGTTATTACAACAAATAGGTATGATTGACAGTTAAGAGGCAGTAATTTGGCAGGAAGTCGGCAGAGCATTAGGTTTTAACCATGTTATTATGATATTAAGTTAATAAATCAAAAGAGAACGTTCCTAGACTCATAGGAGCGTTTTTGTATTATCTAAGGTATTTGTCTATAAATCTATTTAAAATGCGAAATAGGCCAATTCTGAAAGTCTGAAAACTATTATAGGATGTGGTGATTATGAAACTAAAAGATCATCTACGAACTGACACCAAAGAGAAGTTGAAGAAAATTAACTCAAATAAAATTAAATTACACGAAAGAGAGTTGTGTGAGTTAATGGGGAGCAATAAACGCGGAATGAAGCGTGGTAAGGGTGGTGCTTATAGGAATGCTTAATTACTATGCCAGCTGCTATAGCAGTAACTACATTAACTAAAAAAGATAAATGCTTATGGCTGTAAGTCTCAAGCATATCGAAATATACTTTAATAAAAATAAATTACAAAGTGTATACGAAATGAATATATTACTCTTAGTAACATATAGTGTAGAGAAAAGAAAAAAACAGCCTTCCGAAGAGAGCTGTTAAAAATTATTAGGGGGCATCATTTCCTTTAATAATAATCACCGCAAAGAAAATAAACGTAAAGTTTGTGGGGCGAAAAAGTTTCTTTATTACCTTTTTTATGAAAGTGATCAATATACTTCACTCCTAATTAGAATTAGGTATCTGCAAATACCTAATTAATATCTATGGGAGCAAATATCTTATTATTACTGTAATCTATATTGGTTACGGTATTTTTTCGTGAATGAAAATAAATTAAATAGTCTTCTTCATTCCACATTCACGGCATTCGCGTAGGAAAACATAATCCTTAACGGAACTCTTGAATTGAGCGTTGCCGCAGTTATCACAGATTCCGGCCTGTTTATCTGGGTGATCTTTGTAATCATAAATGATTGATGTGTCGTAACCTTTCTCTTTTTCTTCTGACATTGTTATCACCTACAGTAATTGTAATTTAATTATATTTAACGGATTTATTATACATGGAATGTTGGTGAAAATAGAGTGGTCTTTAATGGAATAAAGTGAGTTTTAATCAATTCACAAACTCCTATCAGACGATTAAAGAAGATTATATTTAATTATCTCACTTATACTCAAAAATACTACTAATGTTTGATTTCACATAATTATGGTATCGATTATCTCTCTCATACTAACTCTAACTAGCTCTAACTCAAAAATGCTATATAGTTTGTTAAAAAGGGTTCAAGATTAAAAATCAAGAATTAATGTATGCATTAACTAGGGTTATTGTTAACATAAACTGTATTTTCTGTTTACATCATGTATGCAATAACTCAAAAATTGTATGCAATAAGTACACAAAAGAAAAGAAAAGAAATAAAAAGAAAGAAAAGAGTGTCTTTTAAAATGCAAAAGAACATTAAGTATTCATTGAAATTATTGTCGATAAAAGTCGAACGATAGCATTTGTCCATTTATTTCTTTTCTCTGATAATTAGGGAGAAGGGAGTTGGAAGGAGTTATGGAAGAAAGATTATATAATAATAAACAATACACAATCAGGGTTTATGAAAATCCCGGTATTACTAGATGGCATTTAGGAAATCACTTTGCTTTTTGTAATATTGAAGGATCAGGTGATCCGTATTTCACTTCTCCTCATGTGAATATTTTAGATGAGAATGATGCTTCAAGAGCGTATGCTCGGCTAAAGATATTATTACAGTTGGTTAGTGGAATACGAGTTTTACATGGGAAAGAAAAGATTATTTCTCCAAAGAGTTTAAATTACTATAATGGATATCGTTATGATACTCCGTCTTGGGAAGAAGATATCGACATTATGTTTGATGAACTCTCAAATCCTTTTGATTCTGAGGTATGTGAATACTACAAAGATAAAAAGGGTTATTATTCTTCGGAATTTGATGAAGATGTTATTAATTTGTTGATTTCTGATTCTCTTGTAAGAGAAGTAATAATTTTATTAGCAATGAGCCAAGAAGAAATTGTATACTTTTTAGTTAATACATATAAAATTATTGAGAATATAAAAAGTGATTTATCATTAGGTTCAAATAATAGCAAATTAATTAAGAGTAAAAACTCTAAAGATCTTCCTGAATTTTTATTAACTTCACTAAATGAGATATATCAATATTCTCAATACATGAACTCGCGAGATGCATCTGGTATTTTATCAAGACATGGTGTTACAAAGATTCCGATTCCGAGTAAAATCCCAACATTAAAAGAAATAAAAGTATCTCTAACAAACGCAATAAATGATTGGTTAAATTATAAGTGTATGACTAAATTTAATAGAAAATATAAGAATGTAGGCACCCAATGAGGTGCTTTTTATTTTGGAGAAAGAAGGAGAGAATCGAAATGAAATTAACTAAACAACATTTAACTAATACTTTTAAGGGAGCGCGTGAAAATGGTGCTTCTTTTGTTTTTGTAGGAATAGAAGCAGAAGGAATCCAAGAAGTGATAGCAGTTCCGAAAGTATCTTTTGATGCTAAAGAAAAGTTCTATAACAATGCGTATAGTGACGAACTTGTCCATGTTATGAATAGCAAAGTAAAAGTGTTTGGTCTCACGTATGGAGAAGCCGAATCTATAACTGAATTGGTTTAATGATTTCAATTGGAGAAAGAAGGTTGAATGATATGGAAAACAAAATACAAGAAGCAGCTAAACAAAAGATCGTGGAGTTATTCAAAGATTTTGATGTAGCTTACATTGATTATGATGCAAAGGACAATGACTATACAATAAGACTTGAAGCCAAGCAAACAAAAGATGATAAGGAATAAGGATTGTTGCTAGATGGCTGAATATAAAACAAAAGAACAGAAAGCTAAGTTCTACAACAGTAGTCAATGGAAGAAGCTTCGTGAAGACATAAAGAAGCGAGACTCATACGAATGCCAGGAATGTAAAAGGCAAGGACGAGTAGCCATTGATAAGAATGAATACAGTGAGAAAGCAAAACGAAAGAAGATAGCTCTTGTTGTCCATCACATTAAGGAGCTTGAACAGTATCCAGAGTTGGCAACAGATAAGGATAATCTTGAGACAGTCTGTGTTAATTGCCATAACAAGGAACATGGACGTTATCTACATGGATTCAATAATAAGAAGGTTAACAAGTGGGCGCATGATGAAAGGTGGTGAAAAAAGAAGCTATCATTTAGACGATAACTTCTTGCACATTTCCTTTATAGCTTCTTCAACTATTCTAGCTTGTGGAATCATTGTTTCTTCTGAAGTTTTCTTAAGTAAATCAATTGTTTCTTGTTCTAAAGTATATGTTTGTCGTTTCTTCATACAATCACTCCTTTTGTGTTGATATTACCATATAAGTAATGTTGAATACAATACTTCATCATGTTACAATATAAGTAATGTAATAGTATTGTATTTTGAGGAGTGAATATAAAATGAGTAGTGTAATAGTTTGTAAGAATTGCGGAGTTGAAACAGTTTCAAGATATAGCACTACTAAGTTTTGTAGCGATGCGTGTCGCGCAAAATTTAATAAGAAAAATAAAGGTAGGAAACAAACCTGTAAGTATTGTGGAAATGAATTCAGGAATTACAAAATTCGAGATTGCTGTTCGATTCACTGTAAGAATGAATACAAAAAGGAATTAACGATAAGAAAGAAAAAGGATCACAAGGTCGAAAAGGTTTGTTTTTGTTGTAAGAAGAGTTTTATCACTACAAAAAATAATAAGATTTATTGTAGCAAAAATTGTTCATATGAACATCAAAAGGAAGTACTAAGACAAAAGAAAGACTTGAAAAAGAGTCAACACCAAAAGAAGTGCAAGGAATGTGGTAAACATTTTGTATCCAACAGAATGAGAGCAACATTTTGTTCAAAAGTCTGTTCGAATAAATATGAAAACAGAAGAAGAGAATTAATTAGAAGAAAAAGAATAATGGCGAATGGTCGTGTTGATTGGAGTATTTCAATCGAAAGGTTATTAAAAAGAGATGGTTCGATTTGTTATCTCTGCCATAAGTCATTTGATTTATATACTGATACAAATGATGATTACTATCCAAGTATCGAACACGTTATTCCTATCTCCAAAGGAGGAACACACACATGGGATAATGTTAAGTTAGCACATAGAAAATGTAATACGTTAAAACGAGATAAGATATTAAAAAGAGGTAGCTAATTGACCCCCCGCCAAAATAATTTCGCTTCTAAATTTCCAAGGGGACACCGAGGAGAGGGGAGGCTTTCGTCCAAAATTTTGTGAAAAATGACCGTTATATTAGGGGGTAGAAAAAAGAAGGGGGGTGTTTTTGTGAGTGGAGCTGTAAAAGTAGCAGATTTGGAGAAGCAAATGTTAAATAGAATCAATCAAGATGACTTATTAGAAGTTGATAAAGTAAAGCGGTATATAGGCATTGTTAGGCAGATTAGAAAATTGCAGACTGAAATAAACAAGGCTGGTGTATTGACGACAACAGTAAACGCAAGTCAAGAATTTATTAAAACAAACCCTGCAATAAATGAATTAAATAAGCTCACGAAAACACTCATTTCTCTTGAAAATTCGATTAAATTTGAAAAGATGGAAGTAGTAGAAATACCTAAAAAGGATAATGACGAACCAGAAGTCAGTGATCTATACTGATACATCAAAAGTATGTGGATGATTATATAGGCGCTTGGAAAAGTGGGCGAGTTATTTTCAACCAAGAGCGTATTGATTTAGTCAAGCAGCTGGAAACAGAAGTCCTCATTCGAGACGACATTTATTTTGATGAAGAACAAATAGAGCAATGTATAAACTTTATTGAAAAGTGGTATTTCCCTTTGGAACCATTTCAGAAGTTTATCATTGCTTTTATTTTCCTCAAATTTAAATCACGAGACAAATTATTTTATAAAGATATTGTTATTGTAATCGCTCGTGGTAATGGTAAAAACGGTTTGATTTCTGGACTATCCGATTACTTTATTAGTCCTGGTCATGGCATTGAAGGGTATAACGTTGATGTAGTGGCAAACAGTGAAGATCAAGCTGAAACATCTGTGAAAGAAGTTTATAACGTCAAGGAAAAGAATAAATCGTTGATGAAGCGTTTCTTCTCGTGGACGAAAACAAAGATTGTAGGAAAGTCTACTCTTTCTGAATTTAAGTTTAGAACGTCTAACGCTGATACAAAAGATGGTGGTCGTCCTGGTTGTTTGATATTTGACGAATGGCACATCTATGAAGATACCAAACTGATAAATACATTGAGTTCTGGACTAGGTAAAGTAAAGCATAGAAGACGTATTTATATTTCCACTAACGGTCATGTCCGTGGTGGATTTTTTGATAAGTTCATAGAGCAATGCTTAGAGATTCTAAGAGGTGGTAGTAAGCGCAAAAACCGTTTCGTCTTCATCTGCAAAATGGATAGCAAAGAAGAAGTCGACAATCCCGAAATGTGGGAAAAAGCTAATCCAATGTTTAGCAAGCCTAGAAGCCCATATGCAGAAGAGTTATTCGATACGATTATGGACGAATATCTCGATTTGGAAGATGATCCATCTGGCCGTCCTGAATTTATGGCTAAGAGGATGAACCTTCCACAGGAAGATAACACCGTTAAAGTTGCTTCTTGGGAGGACATTTTAGCAACTAATAGACCTATTCCTCATGAAGATTTAAAAGGGAAAACTTGTATTGGAGCGATTGATTTCTCCTTCATTAAGGATTTCACGGCATGCGGCGTCCTTTTTAAACAAGGTGATAACTACATTTGGGACAGCCATCAATTTGCAAGACGTGATTTCGTTAAGGAAGCCAATCTTAAACCGCCTATTGAAGAATGGGCTAATGATGGTCTTTTAACACTACTAGACGGACCAGTAATTGATATTAAATACATGGTTGATTATTTCTGTGATATGCGAGAGAAATATGGTCTTAATACGATCATTGGAGATACTTTCCGTTTAGATATAGTGAAACAAGCTTTAGAAGAAGCTGGATTTCATGTTTTGTATATTAGAAATCCGCATGCTGTGTATGCAAAACTTGCTCCAAGGATTGAGACACTCTTTGCACAAAAAAGAATTATCTTTGGTGATAATCCATTAATGAGATGGAATACAAACAATATCGTTGTGAAAGTCAAGAATGATGGCAATAAAGACTTCTTGAAAAAGGATGAAGTCAGAAGAAAGACGGATGGATTCATAGCGTTTGTTTATGCTTTATGGCAAGCTGATAATCTTTTGAAAGATGAAGTTGAATTCTTTTTAGATGCAATAGATTTCTAACCAAGTCTTGTAAAAAATAGGAGTTTTGTGTAAGATGTATAGGAAGTTTTTACTATATATTTTAGGGGGAAAAACATGGAACTTAAACAAGAAGATAGTGTTCCGATAAAGAATTCAAAAAAGAAAACAATTTTTATTATTTTAGGAGTTGCTATATTAGTGGTTGGATTAGTCGTTTCATGGCTAATTTACGACAATCACAAAAAAGAAGAAGCAAAAAAAGAATATGCAAAGTTATTAAATTCTTATGCAGTTAATCTATCGACTTTCTCTATAGCGGTTATAACAGCGGGTACTCAAGCAGAAGATATTACTAATCAATATTCGAGTGTTTGGCATGATGCTATTTGGGAAAGCCCTGTTACTATTGATGGAGAACGATATTATGATTTTAATGCAGCACTTGCAGCTCAATTTACATTGTTTCAGACAAATGGTGATCTTGATTCATTAGATGAAAACATGGATATTGCAAATGGCTTAATAAAAGAGTTGAAAAACCCACCAAATGAATTTGAACGTGAATACGGTGTTGCTTTAGATGCATATGATGCACTGAACGACTTTGTTTCATTAGCGAAAAATCCTAATGGCTCATTGCAAACTTTTGTACAAGAAAGTAGTGCTAAAGATAACGATTTAGCAGCTGCGATACAAAAGCTTAACAATGTATTAGAATAGTATGCAACTATATATCTAAATTTTTCATTTAGGGACCATTTGGGTCCCTTTTTGTTTGAGGAAAATTAAAAGGGGGTGAGTACAATTGGGTGGTTAGATGTTATTTTAGGAAGAAATAAAGAAATGTCCATTATGTTTGACCTAGATATGTTTACTGATACTGCTGATAGAATCCACATGAAAAAGCTTGCGATAGATACTTGTGTATCTTTTCTCGGGAGAACGATTAGTCAATCAGAATTTAGGGTTAAACATGGGAAAGAATTTATTAAAGATGAATTGTATTATCGATTAAACGTTAGACCTAGCAAAAACTTTACCGCAAGCACATTTTGGGAAACGTTCATCCACAAATTGATTTATGACAATGAGGTATTAGTCATTCAAGCGGATGATGGTGATCTACTTATTGCAGATGATTTTACGCACAATAAGTATGCTGTGTTTGAAGATACTTTCACTAATGTTGTAGTTAGAGATTATGAGTTTAAGCGCAGCTACAAACAAAGTGAAGTCATGCACCTTAAATATCGAAATGAAAAACTAGCTCCTTTAATAGAGGGGTTATTTGCTGATTATGGAGATTTATTTGGGAGGTTGCTTAGTTCACAAAAAAGGAAAAACCAAGTTCGTGGAACAGTTGATATGGAAGTCCAAGTAGCTAAAGATGACAAAACTCAAAACAAATTACAAGAGTTTATTAATAAGATTTACAAATCATTTGGCGAAAAAGATATAGCTATCGTTCCGCAGCAACCTGGACTTAAATATAACGAGGTATATAACGGGGTTGCTAATGGTCCTAGCGTGGACGAAATAAACAAAGTAACCAATGGATTTTTAGATCAAGTAGCCATGGCAATAGGTATACCTTTAAGTTTGCTTCATGGTGATATGGCAGATGTAGAGAAAAATACAAAGAATTTTAAATTATTAACGGTAAATCCATTGCTAAAGAAAATAGCTGATGAAGGAAACGTGAAGTTCTTTGAAATGGATGAATACTTAGCTGGTAAGAAGATAGATATTAAAAGCGTTTCTTATCAAACTATTTTCGACCTTGCAACAAGTATTGATAAACTTATTGCTTCTGGTACTTTTAACGGTGATGAAATTCGTGTGGAAGTAGGTTATGACGTGACAGGAGATCCTATGCATAGCAAATATCATATGACTAAGAACTATGGAGAATCTGCATCTGAAGGAGGTGAGGAAGAAGAATGAGAAACTTAACCAAAGAAGATTTTTTTAAGATGTTTAAGAACCAAACCTATGTTAATCAGTTGAAGGAAATTCCTCAAAAGTTTAATGTGGTCCACAATGAAGAAACTAAGACAAGTGAAATTACTATTTACGGTGTTATAGGAACATCGTGGTATAGTGATAGCTTTTCTGCAAGTGATATGGACTCTGCCTTAAATGAAGCTGGAGACAACGATATTACAATCCGTCTTAACAGTCCAGGTGGAGATGCCTTTATGGGAATCGCTATGTACAATCGTTTAAAGCGTCATAATGGGAAAGTAACCATTTATGTAGATGGTTGGGCATGTTCTGCTGCATCTGTTCTAGCTCTGGCGGCAGATGTATTAATTATGGGTTTAGGTTCTATGTTTATGATTCATGAAGCAAGTAATCTTGTTTGGGGAACTAAAACGGAAATGAGAAAAGAAGCTGATATTCTTGATGAACTAGAAGAAGGAATCATTGATATTTACATGACCAAAGCTAATGTTAGTCGAGAAGATATTCGTGCAAAAGTAGATGCTGAAACTTGGTTTAGTGCTAAAAGTGCTGTAGAGATTGGTTTTGCCAATACAGCCGAAGGAACGGATTCAGAAGAAAGCGGTGCGGCTACTAACTCAGTTATGAGTGAGGAAGAAAAAAGAAATATTATGAATGAGTTAAAAGGGATTTTAAAACCAAATAATCAAATAGAGGAACCTTCTCCAACTGCTGCAGATACAACTGTGGACAAAGGAAAAGGTTCTTTTAATTTACTTAAAAAATGGAGGTAACAAACTATGACAATCAAATTTACTAACAAAAAAGGTACTATGGAAAATTTCGAAGCGAAAAAGAAAGCATATATGAACGTAATGAAAGCGGAGAATTCAACTCCTGAACAATTAGAAACAGCATTTAACGAAATGTTTACTGCTCTTCAAACTGATTTATCTGAACAAATTACAAATGAAGCACGTAATGAAGTACAAGATGCACAGATTTTAGCTGCTCGTGGACAAAATGTTTTAACATCTACTGAGCGTAAATTCTTCAACGAAGTAATTGCAAGTGGTGGATTCGCAGAAGATACTATTCTTCCTATCACAACTCAAGAGCGTGTGTTTGAAGATTTAGTAACTGAACATCCATTATTAGATGCTATCGGCTTAAAAGATCTTGGAGCTATCACTCGGTACATTTATTCTGATGCAACTAAAGCTTATGCTTGGGGTGCATTGTTCGGAGAAATTAAAGGACAAATTTCTGCTGCATTCCGTGAAGAACAAATTGGACAATTAAAACTTACTGCTTTCGCTGTTATCCCAAAAGATATGTTGGAATTAGGACCTGAATATGTAGAGCGTTATGTTCGTACTGTTTTAGTAGAATCATATTCTGTAGGATTAGAATATGGTCTTGTAAATGGTCGTGGTCCAGCACAAAACGAGCCTATTGGATTAATGAAAGATGTTAATGCTGATACAGGAGCGGTAACAACAAAAACTTCATCTGGTACTCTTACTTTCGCTCCATCTCAATTTGGTGAAGTTGTAGCTGGCGAACTACATGATGTGATTAAAGAATTAACAACAGATGGGAAAGGAAAAGCTCGTAAGGTCCTTAATAAGGTTGTTATGGTAGTAAATCCAATTGATGCTATCAGTGTACAAGCTAGAAACACAATTCAAACAACTAATGGTCAATGGGTTACTGCTTTACCATACAATATTCAAGTTGTTGAATCAGAAGAAATTCCTAGCAATAAAGCATTATTCTTTGTGAAAGATGCGTACCTTGCTGCTATTGCTGGTGGTTATAAAATCAACAAGTTTGATGAAACATTAGCAATTGAAGATGCTCGTCTATATACTATGAAACAATTTGCGAATGGTAAGCCAAAGGATAACAAAACAGCTCTAGTTTATGATCTTGATATTAGCTTCACTACAGCAACTCCAGAAGTCTAAGAAAGGATGATTATTAATGTATAAGGTTATTAATGCATTTAAGGATAAAGAAAACAAAAACATTCTTTATCGAATTGGCGATACTTATCCTGTGGATGGCTATAAAGCTACTAAAAAACGAATTGTGGAATTATCAAAAGAACACCCAGAACATAAAAAGGCATTTATAGAAGAAGTAAAAGAAGACAAGGAGTGATGTTGAATGTATGACATCACAGACCAAGTATTAAATGAATTTAAAGAGAGGATGCGTTTAGGTGATGAGGAAGATGAAAACCTAAAACGCATCCTTTCTGCGTCTAATAAGGACTTAGTAAGACTTTGTGGGAATTATGACATTAATATTGATGAAACGTTCAAGGAATTAGTCTTTGAACGTTCTCGGTATGTCTATAATGATGCGCTCGAATACTTTAATCACAATTTCTTAATTCAGATTAATAGTTTGGCCATTGATAAAGCGTTGGAATCAATAGATTTAGAGGATGATACGGATGCAGCCATTTAAGTATCGTAATCGAGTGAATAACGGTAATTTAAGACATCGAATCACTATTCAGCATTATGTATCTGGTGTAGATGAATTAGGACAAGAAACCGAGGGAGAATGGCAGGATTTCAAGAAGTTATGGGCTGATATTAAAACCATGCAAGGAAGAGAATATTTTGCGGCTGCTGCAACACAAGCAGAAAATACCTCACGTTTTATTGTTCGCTATACACCTGACATTACAAATGAGATGAGGGTTAAATATGATGGCCGTATTTATGATATTGTCCAGCCACCAATCAATGATAATGAACTCGGAGAAACATTAACCATTATCGCTAAGGAAAAGGAGTGATAATCATGGTTGGAATTAATCAATTGCAAAATGAAATTATGAGGCAATTAAATATTTATACAAATGATGTAAAACAAAAAATGAAAGTCAATCAAGAGGAGCTAGGAAAAGAAGCTGTAAAGGAATTAAAAAAGAAAAGTCCTAAGCAAACAGGATCATATAAAAAAGGTTGGCGATTAAAGAAAGAAAAGGATAGAGTTATCGTCCACAATGCTACAGATTACCAATTAACTCACCTATTAGAAAAAGGACATGCGAATAGAGATGGAGGAAGGACTCCACCGCAGGTCCACATTGCTCCTGTGGAAGAAAAGACTGTGGATGAATACATCGAAAGAGTTGAAAGGGATATCCAATCATCATGACACTAGTTGAATTGAAACAATTATTAGACCAAACTGGATATCCTGTGACTTATTCGCATTTTAGTAGCGCTCCTAGTGTTCCTTATATCTGCTACCTTTTTATAGATTCAGAGAATTTCTTTGCAGATAATACAGTGTTTGTGGAAGGTATGAACATTGATATTGAACTATACACTTCTAAAAAGGATTTAGCTGCTGAAAAGAAAGTTAAAGATATCTTAATCGCTAATGGGATTACATTTGAACAAAATGAAGTTTATATAAACGAAGAGAAATTATTTAAAAATACATTTGAAGTGGAGTTGAGATAAGAATGGAAAACAAAGTAGTATTTGGTTTGAAAAATGTACATTATGCCCCTTATACAATCGAAGCAGGAGTTGTCACTTTTGGGACTCCTAAACCTATTCCGGGAGCGGTTGAAATGTCTAATGAGCCAAGAGGAGATATGATTGAATTTTACGCTGATGATATGCTTTATTACAGCGCTCCGAATAACCAAGGTTACGAAGGAACAATAAGCATTGCAAATATCCCTGAATCATTCGCAGTGGATTGTCTAGGTGAGGAAATAGATGAAACAGATGGAGTATTAGCTGAATATGCAGATGCAAAACCAAAGCCTTTCGCATTACTTTTTGAATTTGACGGAGACCAAAAAGCAACACGTCATGTTATGTACAATTGTACTGCCAACAGACCTACAGTTTCTTCTTCCACAAAGACAGATACAGTAGAACCAAACGCAAATGAATTAACTTATGTTGCTAGTCCGATTCAAATGGATGGAAGACCAATTGTTAAAACGAAAACAAGCGATAAAACAACAGATACTATCTATAACTCATGGTATGATGCAGTATTCGTGAAAGATGCCACTCCAGCGGTTTGAGGTGATTAGATGGAAAAGACAATTATCGTAGATGATAAAGAAGTATTGTTGAAAAGTAATGGAGCAACACCAATCAAATATAAAATGCAATTCCGTAAAGATTTTTTCGCGGAAATCTTAAAACTTCACAAACTAGGAAAGTTAAAAAGCATCGAGGAAATGGATGATGAAACTTTAGATGCACTTGATTTTGAAGTTTTTTATAATATCATTTGGACTTTTGCAAAGACAGCAAATCATAAGATTCCCGAGCCGGATAAATGGCTGGAATCATTCGAGAGCTTCCCCATTTTAGATTATATTTCCGAAGTACAAGAAATGCTTTTAGCTAACATACAATCAAAAAAAAAATAGATGATAAAGAGCCAGGTAACGAGGACGGTGAAGGATTAAATACCGAAACATACCTGGCTCTTTGTTATAAATGCAAACTTACACGACTTGATCTTGAAGATATGACGATAGGAATGTGTCTTGATTATATAGATGTTTACCTTGAAATGAGTAATCCAAAGAAAAAGAAGAAAGTTGCCACTAGAAAAGCCACACAGGCTGATTATGACAGTTTCTAAAGTGAGGTGAGATAAATATATGGCGAGTAGAATCAAAGGGATAACGATTGAATTAGGGGCGGATACAACATCACTTGAAGGTGCGTTATCTGATGTTAATAAGAAATCAAAAAATCTTGCTGATGAATTAAAAGATGTAGAGAAGCTCCTTAAATTTAATCCTAACAGTACAGAATTATTAGCGCAGAAACAACAAATACTTTCCCAATCCGTAGAAACCACACGTAATAAATTGGATCAATTAAAAGAAGCAGAAGCGCAAGTCCAGCAACAGTTTGAACGTGGAGATATTAAAGAAGAACAATATCGAGCGTTTCAACGTGAATTACAAGATACAGAAAGAACTCTTCAACGTTTTGAAAATTCCCTTCAAGATATGCAAGTAGAGCAGGATAAAGTCGGTCAAAGTCAAAAAGATTTAGCAACTTTAATGAACGCTACAGAAACGTCTATAGAGGATTATGCAGATGCAATAGGGCATAAGTTGGTTAGGTCTATTCAAAACGGAACAGCGACTAGCAGAGACTTAGAAAGAGCAATTCAACGTATTGGCAGAGAAGCGCTCGGAGCAGATGTTGATGTAGACAGATTAACAACTACTCTAAGGTCTGTGGATGACGGAAATTCATTGCAACAGATTCGTAGAGAGTTACAACAGATCGAACAACAAGCCGATGATACAACCAATGCATTAGAGGAACTTGATTACGGAATTGAAAACGTAGCTGGTGCTTTAGTTGCTGGCGGTGGGATAACTGGAACTATTGAGAAATCCTTAGAAAATGCTAATGTAGACACTAGAATCAATATTGCTTTGGATTTACCAGAAGATTCCCTTCAAAATGTAAAGAGGACTGTAAATGATGTTACTGCGTTAATTAATGACCAAGAATCGGCGCTATCCGGAACAAATAAATTATGGCTCTTGAATAAAGATGCATCTGACGAAGTAAATGCTTCAATTGCAGAAGGTGCTGCAGCAATTGCTTTTGCTTTCCAAGATGTTGATTATAGCGAACTTATTCAAGAAAGTTATGAAATAGGTAAAGAGTTAAAAATATCTCAAGGAGAAGCAGTTTCACTTGTTGATTCTCTATTAAAAGCAGGATTTCCTCCTGATCAATTGGATATTATTGCAGAATACGGAGCGCAATTGCGTAGAGCTGGCTACAACGCAGAAGAAGTCAGAGGAATAATGGCTGCAGGCGTTGATACCGGAACTTGGAATATCGACGTACTTTTGGATGGATTAAAAGAAGGTCGAATCGGTCTAGCTGAAATGGGCCAAGGAATTGATGATGCAACAAAAGAAGTAATCAAAGGTACTGATATTTCTGCTGGACAATTAAAAAAATGGGGAAAAGCAATTTCTAATGGCGGTAAAGAAGGAAAGTTAGCCATGTTAGAAGCAGCACTTGCATTAGATGAAATTGATGATGGCACTAAGAAAAACCAAGTCGGTGTAAAATTATTTGGTACTCTTTATGAAGAGAATGGAGAAAAAATAACCGATACAATTCTTAATGCAAAAGGTGAAGTTCAGTCTTTAGAAGAAATGCAAAAAGGATTGAACGATACAGTTTCTCAAGCTTCTGCAGATCCATTAATCGCTATTCGTACAGCAATCAATGATATGTTTATCGCTATGCAGCCGTTGCTTAATTTTATCGCTGATGTTGTGGCTAAATTGGCTGAATGGATTTCCGAAAACCCTAAATTAGCGGCAACAATTACAGCTATATCTGTTGTATTAGGGATTTTAGCTGGACTAGTCCTTGCGCTTGCTCCTATTTTCACTGCACTAGCAACAACCGCATCTGCTGCAGGCGTAACTATCGGAGCGTTATTGTCACCGTTTTTGGCGGTAGTAGGTATTGTAATTGGCGTAATTGCAATTATAGGGGCACTAATAGCGATATTCATAAACTTATATAAAAATAATGAAGACTTTCGGAATAAGGTTCAAGAAATTTGGACGAGTATTCAGGAGGTCTTTTTTAATGTCCTAAATTACATCAAAGAATTAGTTAATACAATCATGACCAATGTAACAGCCTTTTTTCAAGAGTGCCTAGGAAAAATAAAAGCCTTCTGGGATGAAAACGGACAGGCAATCATGATTCTTGTTGAGATGTATATGAACTATATTAAAGGGATTATTGAAATAATTATGATTGTTATTACCACTGTGTTTAAAGGAGCCTGGGAAGTAATTAAAATTGCTACTCGAAATGTTTGGGAAACTATAAAGTTATTTGTTAGAACAGGAATTGATATAGTTTTAGGGATTATCCAAACGGTGCTTAAATTGCTACAAGGTGACTGGGAAGGCGCATGGGATACAATCCTTCAAATCTTGAAGAACATTTGGGAAAACATTCAAAAGTATTTAGATGGCATTGATTTATACGGCACCGGTAAAGACATTATCAGAGGATTAATCAATGGTATAGGCTCTATGGCTGGCGCTGTGTGGGATAAAGTGAAAGAAATAGGAAGTGGCATAGCGGATGGATTTAAAGACTTCTTTGACATCCACAGTCCATCAAGGCTTATGAGGGATGATATAGGTAAGAACATTGGCGCTGGATTAGAAGAAGGTTTAATACAATCTCAGGCTAAGATTTCGAAAGCTTCTCAAGCTATGCAAGATGCAGCAATACCTACAATTCCTAAAAGTAATTCAAGTAGCCAACTGTCTAATCCCTACGACGATTCAGAAGTAATATCTTTATTAAGAAAAATAGCTTCAAAGAATTTAACAATTGATAGTAATGCATTAATGGACTTCATCAATACTAGACAAGCAAATGAAATTAATTTTATCAATGCAATGAAAGGGTGATCGTAATGTATTTGCTAATTGAAAAAGATGGTACCATTATAGATCACCGTAATTTAGGACTACAGTTACTGAGTTTTAGGAAACAGTCAATGGAACATAGACACGAGTTTTCCGATATCGAAGGAAGAAATGGTTCTATTCATACAGGAACAACTTTCGGGCCACGTTCTTTAATAGCTTCATTTTTATTAGATGGAGAGAATCATATATTTATGCAAATGTTAATAGATGAAATTCACGACCTTTTTGCCACAAACAAAGAGGTCTTTTTAATTGATTCTAGGCAACCTGGTAAGCGTTGGAGGGTATTAACAAATAATACTTTTGATACTCCCTATTCAACTCCAAGGGTGGCTAAATATGATTTAGAATTCATTTCCCCGATAAGTTATTCAGAAAGTGTGGGAACTACATTAGATGACTTCACATTTGATTCGGATTTATGGCAGATTGGTATGAACTTACCAGCTGATGCTGAATTAACTTATATTTGGAGTACTAGCAAATTTAGAATCTATAACGCTGGTAATGCTCCAGTAGATCCAACGGAATTACCTTTGAGTATATTCTTTAAAGGTGCTAGTAATGGACTAACCATTAGGAATTTAACTACAGGACAAGCCTTTAAATACAATGGAGCAACCAATCAGAATGATGTTATTACATTAGAACGATTAAGACACTTAAAAAATGGAGTAAGTATATTTTCTGATACGAATAGACAGCACATTATTATTGCTCCTGGTTGGAATGACTTCGAGATTGCTGGTGCTTATGGAAGTTATGAAATATCGTTTGATTTTCGATTTTACTATTATTAGAGAGGGGATGACATATGAAATCACTAGCTATAAAGTCGATTACTGGTGAAATGGAACCAGTTTATGATTATACTGTCACTCGAAATAATGGGTTATCTGGGGAGAAAACGATTAAGGTAACTTCCATACGTACTGAACAGAATGAATCGGCTTATCCATTAATTGTGAATGAAAACATCTTTGTGTATGAAGATGAAGAATATGTAATAAAGGACCATTCAGAGATTACTTATAACAAGCTTGTAGGAGTTCAAACAACTGCTATCCACATCTTTTTTGATGATTTGAAATGGAGAACCAGGCAATATGATACCATTTCCGGAACATTCGATATAACATACCTTTTGAATTTCGCTTTAAAGGGAAGTGGCTATACATTCACTGTGGACGCTTCGTTCATTGGAGTTAAAGTTGAGGTTCAAAATTTCGGCGATGATAATGGATTGGCGCTATTTCAACAAATATTAGAATTGTTTGCTGTGGAATATGATTATAGTGACAAACACATATTTGTGTCCAAAAGAATCGGTGAGGACTTAGATGTGCAATTTAGACATCGTTATAACATTAGCAGTCCGACGAAAGATATTAATACGAATGATTTTGCCACTTATATGAAAGGGTATGGTAAGTTAAAAGAAAATCATGAAGAATTAACTGGTGATGATAAATATATTGTTGTGGCGGAATACACAAGCCCATTGGCACAGATTTATGGTATAAGGATTGCTGAACCTGTGAGGGATGAACGCTACACTAATAAAGAAAATTTATTAGAAAGACTGGTGAATGATCTAACTGATAAAATAAGTGTTTCTTTAAAATTCAATGCTATTCAGCTTGCTGAAATGGACCTTTCGAACGTAAAAAAAGGCGATGCAGCATGGTGTATTATTGAGCCATTTGGCTTAAATATTCGGTTAAGAATTGTGGATGTAGAGGATTATGCGAATGGTAAATCACCAGTTTTTACATTTGGTGTTTTAAAAAATAAATCACCTGTAATTATTGCTAATTTTTCTTCCACAGCTAAAACAGTTGGAAAAGTAATAGACAATGGTTCAGGAACTATTAAACAACAAGCTTTAAATAATATTACTTTCGACTTGAGTAAATCATATGGTCGATTATCCCAAGATAAAGTATCCGTTGGTCCAAATACAGTTTTTGCAGAAGGTTATGATCCTACACAAATTGAAATACCAGAATATCCATTAGCTTCCTCCATACAAGATGGATTAATGAGCAGTAGTGCGTTCCAAAAAGTCGAACGAATTAATGTGGATTCTTCCGGAAATGTGGTTGTGGATTTAACTAAAATAGAACAGGAAATAGAACAATTACAGATTAATAAAGCTGATAAAACGGAAGCTACAGTAACAGAAAAAGGGTTAATGTCAGCTTTAGATAAAAAGAAACTAAATCAAATATTAATTGATGAAGGACAAGTCGCGAACTTGTCTAATTTAATGCAGAAAATCCAATCGATTGAAGAGTGGATACAACAGCAGGAAGGAGGAACAACTAATGTCTAAATTTCCTTATAAACCTTTTGATAGTAGCACCAAGTTTGGTGTTAATTTTGCTAAATGGATTAACAATTTTGCGGATTTAGTTGGTTTAGATTTAAAAGAGCAAAAAGCAAGAACGGATAATCTTATACGAAATACTCCACAACCTAGTGAATTAGTAGACCTTCGTGTGGATGAAGAAGGAGTGGAGCATCCTACAGCTAGAGATCGTATCATTTCAGATAGTGCTAAAGTCGCTGCTAACATTGGAGACTTATCACTGTTTAGAAATCATGAAAACAACATCATCTCAAAAATGAAAAATGAGTTTACCGAGCGTGGGGTCAATCCGAAATGGTTTGGGGCAAAAATGGATGGAGTAACGAATGACACGAAAGCATTCCAAAATATGATAACTGCAATTAAACTTCTTAACTTGGAAAATGTCAAAATAATTGGTGGGAATGTTACCTACCTAGCAACGTTAGATTTAAACAACCCAACAAAAGACAGTTTTGGTCGTCCTTATTTAATCCCAATCCATGATTATCACCATTTGCTTCTAGACTTGTCCGGCTTAACTATAAAAACAGACTACATTCCAGAGTTCCCAAACATATTCCATTTCGAGAATTGTTCCCATGTTGAAGTAAAAGGCGGTTACTTTGAAGCAATTATTCATAGCACTCCTTCTGCTGATGTTTCTATCTATTGCGGTTCTGCTGTTTATTTCTATAACTGTAGACATATTAAAGTAGATGGGTTAGAAACAATGGATATGCTTTATAACACTCAAATTCAATATTGTACGATTTATGAAGTTTATCGTACTCGATTTGACCACACCTTAACAAAGGTAAGCAAAAGAAGTAGAGGGTTAAGTAGTATTCTATGTTATGCCTCATCTATCGGAAAAGTAGGTCATAATCTTATATTTGGTGGTCTACGTGATGGCGACTTAAGTATTTTCGGTGCTGGTACTGATGATGTGGATGTATTTGGCAATCATTTGTATGCTTATGGTAGTAACCATGGGGTTGTGGAGGATATGACTTGTCAAGGTATTACTATAGACCAAGCACCTAATAACATACGTGTACACAATAATTTTGTACATGGATATTTTTACGGTATAGATTCTAAAGCAAACTCTAAAAATGTGGATATTTATGATAACGATGTTTCTAATTGTAAAATTGGAATTGCAGACCGAATAGGAGAATCGGCATCAGTAGGGTACCATACCTTTTTAACAAAGATTTATAATAACAGGATTGTCTTTGGAGATGATGCCTTAAAAGATCCTTACAAGCAAAAGGATATATTTGACTCTGTGGGTATATTAGCGACTAATAGGTACGGTGCTGATATTTATAACAACACCATTACTGTCCCTGTGGATAAGGCGTTAGCAGATATGTGTGTATCTGCTATATATACTTCACAAGTAAACAACACCAGCGATACGTACTATCAAGATTTAAACATCAAAGACAATAAAATCCACTTAGAAAATGGATTTGGTGCTATTACTTCTCATGCCGGCAATAACTCGGAAGCAATTACTGTGGACTATGCTAGACAAGCAGTTATAAAAGATAACTACATTAAATTAGTTATATTAGCAGCTATCACAACTTATCCTTTTTCTGTTTTACAAAACAGCGGTAATGTGGAATTAAGGGGTAATAAGATAGCTAACACAAAGTCTACTTCAACTATATTACTAAGAAAACCATCAAGCGTGGTTATTGAACGTTTAATCTGGAAGGGTAATGCATCAAACAATAACGTTAGTGACACAGTGGAAAATCCCATTACGCTAATTGACGGAGATTTTAATAGCTCTAAACAAACTTATTTAGTTTCTTTAGATTCTGTGGTGGATACTTGGACAACCTTATTCACGTTGAAAGCAAGATATGATGTAGCTGGGTGTATGTTGAATATTAAAAACGCAAATATCACAGCAGTTAATAAATACATCAATGCTAGTTATCAAATAGTGTTACCAGATAAAGATAATATTACAGCAACAGAAATATTTAATTTTGCATTAGGTTATCAATTGCAGTTTATAGCGAATGGAGATAGAACATATAGGGTTCAAATCAAGACATCTTCCAATACCTCCAAAGCTAAATTTATTATCGAATTTATGAAAACAACAGATTACACATATGTACTATAAACAGGGAGGAATAAAGATGAGAACTGCTAACATTACTTTCCAAATACCAAAAACAGTTATGGAAAATAAGCTTGCTGTTAAAGAAGAATTAAATAGTATTTGTGAATACAAAGATCAAAAATCCGTTTCTATTGATGTGTATTATAGAGATAGTAATGATAAAGTGATTGGCACTCAATCCTATGCAATAACTGGAGAGAAGTACGATCTATTAATGAGTGAATCCCCAGACTTTGCTGTTGGTAAGCTACAAAATGAATACAGAGAATCAGATATTTGGTACGTAATTGATTTAATTAGAAAAGAACAAGAAAGTATTTTAGAGGCTTCTCAATAAAAGGTAAGAGGAAACTATAGGAGGGCGAACAGTTTGAAAGTAATGTATACAGAATTACAAATGACAGAAGAAAAATGGGAAAAGTTGAAAAAATGGGAAAAGGAAACAGGCATAGATGCAGAAGAAAAAGTTCAAGAATTATTTGAAGAGTTTTTAAAACAATTATGAATATCTAAGAAGAATAAGGATACTATTGTGCGATAAATAAAAAGAAAGGATTATAAAAAAATGAAGACAAGTTTACGAAAATCATTTTATCGATTTATGATTAAATCCTTAGCTATGTTAATATCAATCAATAAATTTATCAGAATAATAATCGAATTTATTTTAAATAAATTGATGAAGCTAAAAGATTATTCTTCGAATTTGCAAAAATAAAATTTATTTATTGAATCATCTGTTATTATATGTATATATTTAACAATTTTAAAAGGAGATATAATAATGGATGATTTTTTCGGACTTGGAAAGCTAAGTGACAATAGTGTAGAAGTTTTTAAAGAGATATACCCTGACCTTGCACAACCAGCATTAAGAAAAGTAGGGATAGCTCTAGAAGCAACAATTGACTTTACAATCCTACCCTTCAAATATTTAGGAATGGTTAGTAAAAAGGCAGATTTAAAAATCAAAAAAAATCTGAATAACTATCAAAGTAAATTGGACAGTATAGATTCTTCTGAAATCGGATCAGTGCCACCAGAAATAGGTGTCCCAATATTAGAAGAATTAACGAGAATAACAAACGAAGAACTAACAGAAATGTATATAAATTTATTAGTTAATGCTTCCTCCGTAGAGAACTCACGGTATGCGCATCCAAGTTTTTTAAACGTTTTAAAGAATTTGAGTGCTGATGAAGCTAAAATTATACAATTCTTAATGGTTAATAGTGTTGAAAATATATTCCCTATTTATGTCAGATATCAAAAAGTAAGAAGAAGTAATGGAGCAATGATACCTTTAACTGATAATATCAATGATATTAATAGATTGATTGAACTAAGTTTTCCGGACAACAATAATTTTTATATAAACAATTTAATTAGTATGGGTATTATTGAAGCAAGAGATCTGTACTATAGATTCGACGAGGAAAGATATATAAAATTTGAAGAATCGATAAAAGAAATTAAAGAAGGTGCAGAGCAGATAATGCAAAAAATGCTGGAAGATGAACATAAAAAAGGTGACCTTGGAAATGCTTCTGAGCTAAATAGTATTTGGGGACATTTTAAAGTTACTGATTATGGAAATGAATTCTTTAAAGGAATCCAATTTGAAAATTAATTTAGTGAAAAAAGAGTCCTATTGAAGGGCTCTTTTTTATTACCTTCAAGGAGGTGAGTCCGTGAATATAGAGATAAAAGGGGGATGGGAAAATGACAGCAAGTGTGGAGGTATCAAATAAAGATATGGAAACAATCGTCCAAGATCATGAACAGAGGATATTAAAATTGGAACAGAGCTATTCAGACTTAAAAAGCCAACTGGTTTCTGTGGAAACTGGACAACTTAGAATTGAACGTACATTGCTTGATGAAGGAAGAGAGCAAAAGAAATTATTAGCTGAACAAAGGAAAGAGCAAAAGGAATTAATGGATCAATTAATAGCTCATACTTTAGGAATTAAACAAACAAATAGTAATAAGAAATGGGAATTAGCTCTTGCCATAGTTGGTGGTGGGGGCTTTCTTTATGCAGTGGTCGATTTAATTCTACAATATTGGAAGGGGTAGTTAGTGTGGATAAAGCAAGCGTTACTAGATTTGCATTATTAATTTTAGCCGTTATCAATTCAGTGTTAAACATGTTGGGATATCAAACTATTTCAGAGGACTTAGTAAATGACATTATCGCTGTTGCTTCTGGTATTTATATCTTGTATGCAGGCTGGAAAAATAACTATTTAAGTAAAAAGGGTTTGAAACAAAAAGAAGTACTTAAAGAAAATAATCTAACAAATGCGAAATAGGGTAGCCGAACGGCTGCCTTTTTTTATGAGGTGATAAGAGTGTTTAAGAAAATCAAATGGTTTTTTAGCAAAGTAGATCAAGTTGACCTAAACATCTTATTAGATGAAAAATATTAAGGAGAGTGGAATGAAATGAGTTTAAAAACATTACAAGACAAAGCTATTAAACGTATGGGTTCTGGAATGAAAGCAATTGTGGTAACAAAAGTATTGGAGATCATTGAAGAAGCGTACGATGAAGGAATTTACGTATTGATTACAGACGGATATCGTTCATATGCAGAACAAGATGAGTTATATAAAATTGGTCGTCGAGGTATCCCAGGAGAGAAAATCGTTACAAATGCTAAAGGTGGACAATCTAATCACAATAAAGGCATCGCAGTAGATTATTGCTTAACAAACAAAGAAGGTACAGCAGCATATTGGACTGTTAATGCTGATTGGAAACGAGTTGCTGCTATCGCTAAAAGCAAAGGATTCGCATGGGGAGGAGATTGGACTAGCTTCAAAGACAATCCTCATTTAGAGTATACTGGCGAGATTACAGTGACTCCAGATACAAAAGTAGATGCGGAGATAATTACTACTCCTTCCGTGTTAGAAAAAGGCGATAAAGGTACTGCTGTTAAAAAGTTGCAACAAAAACTAATCGATAAAGGCTTTAAACTACCTAAATTCGGGGCAGATGGCGATTACGGAGACGAGACAGTAAATGCAATCAAATCATTTCAGAAAGCTGTAAAAATCACTGTGGATGGTGTGTACGGTCCAGTCACTGCTAAAAAGTTAGACGAATATAAGAAGCCGTCCACATCGAATAAAGCGAATAGTGAAGCTATAGTGCTTTATCCAGGTCATTTAATCAAAGTCGGAAGTAAAGGTAAAGATGTTGAGCGTATTCAACGTGCAGTAGGGGTTACAGCTGATGGAATCTTTGGTAATGCTACTAAAAAAGCTGTACAAGCATATCAAAAACGACATGGATTAGACGTAGATGGCATTGTTGGTAAAAACACTTGGAATAAGATGTTTTAAGTCTACAGTTTGAAAATGTTTGCATAAAATAATGTGGATGGATATACAATAGTTGTACATCATGATTTATCTCACACAGCCCTGCTCTTAATTGAGTGGGGTATTTTTTTATGGACATTTCGTGAACTAACAGGAATATCTACCCAAAATAAAGAAACCTCCTATACAAGAAAGGAGGGAAGCAATGAAAGATTATGAACTATTGATTGAACTCCAAGAACTGTACGATTCCGCAGAAACTACCTCAGACCTTAAACTCCTAATCGATACCTTCTTAGATAATTTTCCACCAGATATGTTATAATCCAAGTCAAAAAGGACAAACGATAATATGAAACAGTCAGATATCAAATATTTAAAATGCCAAGCATTAGGGTGTGAATATCGTGGAGAACTATTGAAATTTATGCCATGGGGTAAAAATGACGATGAGTATGCAACATATTATTGTGAAAAACATTATTTTAGTCATCTCGCTAAAGACCAAGAATCCTTAAATAAGTTTCTAGAATATTATAAGGATCCGATGAAAAGAGAATGGTTACCACCTAAATCATTAGAGCTTTATAATAAATACTCAAATAAATAGCCCAACTCGTTTGAGAATGTTTTTTTTGTAGTAAATTGACAAGTTTTGTCGAATCTATAGACTGAATTTACTAATTGATTTATCATAGTTTCGAAATAAATACAGATAGAAAGATCATAATTAGGGGGAAACAATTAATGGAAGTCCTTGGTGGGATATTATTTTTTATAGGTTTTATTGGTTTTATAGTTTATTTAGTAAGAGGACTAATTTCTCTTGTTAAGAAAAATGGTACAGCTAAAAATAGATTTAAATACAGTTTAGTTTCGTTTGTAATTGCGATTATTGGTTCATTTATTATTGGGTCAAGCGGAGATACTACAGAAAAAGCTGAAACAGCTAATAGTAAAGTGACTGAAGAAACTCCAGAAGAAAAAGCAGCACGAGAAGCCGAAGAGAAGAAAAAAGAAGAAGAGGCAGCTAAGAAAGCAGCTGAGGAAAAAGCGAAAGCAGAAGCAGAAGCGAAAGCGAAAGCTGAACAAGAAGCTAAAGAAAAAGCAGAGGCAGAGGCTAAGGCTAAAAAAGAAGCTGAAGAGAAAAGAGCAAATGCAAAACCTATTGAATATGATCAACTAAAGAAAAATCCAGATAGACACGCTGGAGAATATGTAAAATATGAGGGTCAAATTGTTCAAATTATGGAAGGTGACAACCTAACACAGATCCGTTTAGCTGTTACAAAGGACTCGTATGGTTGGGATATTAATGACTTGATTTTTGTAGAATATGATGGATACACAGACTTTGTAGAAGATGATGTGGTTACTATCTATGGTGAAGTATACGGGGCATATAGCTATACATCTCAAGCAGGTTGGGAGATTACACTTCCAGCTGTTATGGCGGAGAAAATTGAATAATATAAGTTACCAACTCCCTAAAATATTAGGGAGTTTTTTTGTTTTTGACTTCATAAAGATCTTCAATTTTTTTATCTAATAAATTTGCTAACATAAAGAGTTCTGGAACAGAGGGATAACTTTTACCAGTACACCAATTAGATATTGTGTTTCTGGATTTATTAAAAACTTTTCTTATGTACTCTCTTTTATAAGGAGATTCATCAATCGCTTTTCCAATATTACTTTTAATTTCCATAACATCACCCACTATTAATATTCCACTTTTATGATGATTTCCCTTTCTTGATTTAATTTTGATAAATTGCACAATATTTTTTGGATAGACAGGCAATATTAATTTTCTAGTGCATATCAATAGACTATCAACCAGATAAAGGAGTGTTCCATCATGAAGAGTTTGTATGAAATTGTTCAAAGTAAAGAGTTAGAAATTGCCTATAGAGAAGCAGTCCTAAGGGGAGATGAAGAAACAGCGTTAAAAATCAGCGGTATATTATTTGAACGATTATTGAAAAAGGAGGGGATTATCTAATGTATGAAGTGATCCCCTTTAAATCGTTTATCGCTGGCAACATCTACCCTACTATGCCTGTCCACAGTTGGTTAGATGGTGGACTTACATTTTTCGTGTCCACTGGTGGCGTATTACTCGCTTTAGTAGTGCTAGAAAAGTGCGGAGTAGAAATCAATGAATCTCTCGTTCGTTTAGTAGTAGTATCAGGTGGCGTATTAGCTGGATTATGGGCCATCTTTAAGAATCCCTTATTCGGTAGTCTAGTAATCGGGTTCTGATGTGTCTATTGCGTTATCCATTTGGACATTAGTATTTTCATATGTTTTTACTTGAACAAATTAGTTCCGTAGGAGTGAAACGAAATGCTCGAATTACTCACATTTCCCCTCGCCATCCTTGCTGTCGCCATGCTACCGAGGGCTGCAGAAGCTGACCATAAGAAAATTGAGCGAATCATGAAGAACATTGGGTATGGAATCAGGGGTAAAGAAGGGGAATTAAAAATTCCAAAGTACAAGGGTAAGCAGTCAATTGTGGATGGAGAAGAATCAATCGGGACCACATACTTGTACAGTGTTCCCTTAGGACTTCCAGCGTCAAAAATGACTAAAGTCGAAAGTGAAATAAATATATTTTCAGATGGCTTAAATAAGCCTGTGGAAGTCGAGTATAAGAAATTTCTTAAGGTCCATGTATTTGATGAAGAGTTACCAGAGTTATTTCCTTATGCAGAATTGCCTTCTAAATATGATTGGAGTGTTCCGCTAGGTAAAAGTCTTAGAGGTATCATATGGCACAATTTTGACCATACACCACACATGACTGCAGCAGGAACAACTCGATTTGGTAAAACAGTATTTCTTCGTATGATGATGACGTATCTAATTGAACATCATCAAAATAACGTTGAATTTTATGTCATTGATTTAAAAGGTGGATTAGAATTTAGTCGATATGGAGTACTTCAGCAAGTAAAGGAAGTGGCTAGTGATATTTACGAAGCGGCAGAGTTATTACAAAAGCTACAAAGTATGTTTGCAGAGGATTTTAAATACTTTAAGCAAAATAACTATGCGAACATTGTTGATACAAAAATAAAAAGAAGAAGGTATGTCATTGTGGACGAAGCTGCCCAATTAGCACCAGAGAAGTTTCATAGTAAAGAAGAAAAAATATTATTGTCCTATTGCCAGGGAGTACTGAGTGAATTAGCACGTGTAGCAGGCGCACTGGGTTATAGATTAATTTACGCAACTCAATATCCTACAGCTGATACATTACCAAGACAAATAAAACAGAATGCAGATGCCAAGATATCATTTAGGCTTCCATCAGGATATGCTTCTAAGGTTGCTATAGATGACGAAGGAGCAGAAGAATTACCGAGTAATATCAAAGGTAGGGCTATATTCAAAACGCACGAATTAAGGGAATTACAAGCGCCATTTATAAGCCACGAAGAGATGTGGGAACGATTAGAAAAATACCAAGAACCAAAAGTATTAGAGGTGAAACCAGATGACGTTGTCGAGTATCGAACGGAAGAAAATGAGACAAGAGAAGATCTTGTTAAGTTTGAATGAATTAAAGTTTGCTACTAGTGAGCATATAAGAGTCCTCCACAAATTAGGAAGCCTTAGAAACGCTCTTAAGGTACTTAATCAGATGAAAGAGTATTTAACTATTCGAAAGCATAACGGACGTAATGTGTACTATCTGAACAACTTAGGAAGGGAGATAATCGGAGCGGAAACAGAAATTAAATGGTCTTTAACTGTAGATCATCATTTATTAAGGAATGACATGTATTTATATTTTAAATGTCCACATGATTGGAAGGCAGAACAGAAAATAACTTTTAAATATAAAAACGGACTATCCTACAAAGAATCATCCATCATACCGGACGCTACCTTTACCCTCCACAACATATTTCATTTCCTAGAAGTAGATCGTACTCAATCCATGTCAGAAAACAAAAAGAAAATAAACCAATATAAACTACTTTCACCAGCCATTGAAGAACAGTTTAAACATAAGCCTATTCTTGTATTCTATACAACTACCGAAAGCCGTAAAGGCCTATTAGAAAAGCTGTGCAGTGATGTAGGTTTAGAAAACATAATCATATCCAAGGAGGACTTAAGATGATGGATAAACACACAAGAAGATATTTATATCAACGCTTTGATTATATGAATGAAGAAGCTAATGCATATGAAATTGGTGATCTAATTAATCAAGCAAATTCAGAGGATGATTATATTTATCTTAATTCTGCTGCTAATCAGGTGGAAGATGATTTCGCAAAAAGGATATTAAAAGAACAGTTATTTAAGAAAAAGATGGGGTGGTAATATGAAATTTCATGACGATAAAAGAAAAGCATTTAAGCCATTATTTGACCATCTAAAAGATGAATATATGAATCAAAATATTACTACTGAAGATTTTCGTAATACTGTAGATCAATATATGTATATGTATCACGATGAAGATTCAACTTATTATAAACATTTTGGAAGTAGAGAGTACTTCAATATAGATAGAGAAGGGAATACAAAAGGTCAACTTGAAGATTGGAAAAAATGGTAAGGGAGAGAGAAGTATGATTATCAAAAGAAAAAAGGATATAGAATCCTTCGTCCACATGTTTGATAAATTAGCTAGTTGGGATGGAACGAAATATTATTTAAACTTTGTAGATGAAATAAATAAAGGAATTATAACAATTATGAAATATGTAGATGGCAGCATGACTATATATCGTTCTTACGAATTGTTTTGGGATATCAAAGAACATTCTTTAGAAGAGAAACAAATCTGGAACTATAGAAAATACATTAATAATTGGTTGAAGAAGAATGAGTATGAAATTGAATGAAATATAGCCCGATACTTGATATAAAACCGCCCGAAATCCCCCCGATAAATGCCCGATTTTCTATAAATAAGTTTGAGTAATTTTGAGAACCGGTTTAACACAATCCTTATAAATCAACCTTTTATCCCACTGTTTTAGTCTATTTTCTAGTATAGACTATGTTCCGCACTCAGGTGCATCCATGGGAGAGAGATCAATACATGGAAATGTATTAAGAAGGGGAAGCCTTGGCGCTGTAGGTGCCGGGGCTTTTTTCTTTTAGGGAAATAAAAGTAAAAAGGACAATGATTTTACTACAATAGAATGCCCGGAAACTCCCCGATGTTATTTCAATAAATCTTCATGAACCCTCCAAAACAAAAAGTAGCAGATCACTCCGCTACTTCATCTGGTAATAAATTCAAAAATCTAGCCAATCCAAGCAGTGTATGCTGACGTTTAGTATACATATCCTCTGATAATTTTCGATAATTTTTAAAAGCAAATTCTTCCTTCGTGTTTTTACGCTGTGTGCCAAGATTCTGTAAGGATTCATGGAGCTTTTCAGCCTCTAGCCGGTATGTGTGTTCTTTATAATCAAAATCTACAATTTTTGCTTTGATATTTTCGGGAATATAGCTTTCCGGAATTAAAAGGGACACCATCGCTTTAATTTTCGGAATATCCATTTGGTTAGATAGCAATATGCGGTGATTTTCGTCTGAAGCTACAGTGTATTTGCCATTAGGAAGTCGGAGTAAATGTATATCAGCTGGACAATCATCCTTCCATCCTAGTCGTTTTACGGAATGACGAAGCTCTTTGAGTTTCTCTCCATTTTTAACTTTGCTAACTGGTAATGTTAATCCAACAATATCTTCAGGGGACACAGAGATAATCCCATAATCAACTGTTACATACGGTTTATAAGGCTTCACAGCTTGATCAAAGAGCATCCATCGTTTTTTTAAGAATTTAATCAATGGAAACACCTCCTACTTAAAGCTATTTTAGACAGAGGTAGTCTAATGACAAATATATTTAGCGGAAGAGAATTTCCTTTATGGAATACGCCAATAGGCGATTATTTTTAAAAATAATCGCGTATTGGGAAAATAATTAGTTTAGTTATCATTCAATAGGACAATCAAACGGAATCGTGGAAGGATGATTTCTGTTATAGGAGATAGTAAACAAGGCAATTTCCTAAGAATGATTAAGTTTCAACCTTAGGGAATGACCAACTGCTATTTCCTATTTCATAAAATACAAAAACCAAACTGCATGATTTTGTTCATCGTGGGCTGCTCGTAAGAATAGTTCTTTTATTTCCGCGTTATCTGTATGGTAAGCAATATCTAAATACAGATCCACCGTTTCTTGTTCATCATTAAAAGCGAAATCGATGCCTTTTCTATAATCCTCTGGGCACTTCTCTTTAATAGTAGGGGTATGTTTCTTGCCAGATATTTGGGTATATAATTTAGAAAACGTATTATAATGCCTAATTTCATCTTTTCTTATTTCAGTAATGATTGCTTTCTCTTTTTTTGTAGGAGCTAAGTTTTTTAGCTTCTGATAACAGGCAATTGCAGCATATTCGCCATCAATTGCTTTTGAAATTTGAAAAAGTACTTCGTTTTGTCTATTGTCTAAAGGCATATTGGGTCGGTGAAAATTATATTGATCAGTTGGAATTTGTCTAACCGGATAGATTCCTTGACCAAAATGAGCATGACAACTTTGAGCTGGAAAATTAAATAGGTGATTGGGTGGACTATGATAAAGAGAGGGATAAGCTTGGTAGATTGCCCCATTTAGTCCTGTAGTTATGGATGGATACATACTGACACTCCTTCGTTTTTGATTTATCCTATTCCCTTTTATTGGGAAAGAAGGTTGTCTCGGTTAAAATGGGTGTATGGATGGCGAGAAAATACAAGGTAGGTATTCAGGTATTCGAAAGAAATTTTAATCGAATTAAAGATACGTTTTCCATTTTCTTAAAAGGGGAATCTACTTCTGTAAAAAAGAACATTTTTGCGAAAAAAACTTGTTTTAGAACAAATGTTCGTATATAATATTTATAAAAGGAGGGGGCTTAAGATGAAAAAACAATTAGAAAAAGCGTGGAAAGAAAAAAGACCGATAGAGATTATTTATGTGAAAAAAGATAGCTCTATTTCCCAACGGACGATTCTTGTGTATGGCGTAACAGACACATACATTAAGGCCCAATGTTTAAAAAAGAAGCAGCCGCGAATTTTTAAAGTGGATTCCATCTTAGCTGCCTCCTTTCAGTCAAAAACCTATAAATTGTATGCTTAAAAAGCATTTCTCTTTTGAGCAAGCCACTGAAAAAGTCAGTTTGTAGCTGTTTATATATTCTTTTGCAATGATGTGTACCTGTTTCTAGCCAATTACACTTTCCTCTTAGTCCTTCAGCATATTTTGACAAGGAATAGTCAAAAGCTCGGACAAGCTCTCTTTCCTTTCATACTATATATCGTAATTGAAATTTAAAATGGAAAGGAGCCAAAGAGATGGGACGCAATAACAATAATAATGTTTTGGGTACAGGCAATAATAATCGAGGAAAATGTTGCAATCGTGTTTCTCCTGTAGAAGATATCGTTCATCCTACTAGAACAGTTGTAAGAACAACAACAAACGAAAGAAGAGTTCGTAACATTCATCCAACAGAAGTAATCAATGTGAATAGAACGGTTATTCGTAATGAGAATTTCTTTCCTGTAACTGAAAGACAAGTGAACGAAACAGTAGTGGAAGATTTTGATTGTGGATCTGATGTAAATAATTCAAACAATTGCAGACCAAGAAGATTCTTCTAAAGTAGAAAAGAAATGGTACCCTGATGAAAAAGGGTACCATTTCTTTTGGTATAAGGATGAAAGAATAATTAATTCCTTTGTACAAAAAAAGAAAGCACAAAAGTGCCTTCTTTTCAGCTGATTAATAACCTCCCCAATAGGAAGCTCCAATAATAATTAACAAGATGAATAACACTACTATCAAAGCAAAGTTACTATTGTAACCGCCACCGCTGCTATAACAATCTGACATATGTGCCACCTCCTTCTACAAGCTACAACATATTTTATGAAGGAATGTCTAAAGTGAGTGGACAAGAATCTATGTGGAAGAATAAAAGGCTTTTTGATTAGTAATTATGTAATCAAGCATGGTTTGTGATTTGGATATTTTTTAAATTGACCTCATACAAAAATACCCCAAAAAGAAAGGCATTCATATGCTTTATCTAATTAAATCATAATTAGAAAGCAGTTATGAATGCCATCTATTAAGACACTCTTAATCTAAACAATAGAAGTATTAATAACCGCCTACGTAAGATGCACCGATAATAACTAATAAAATAAATAATACTACGATTAGTGCAAAGTTGCTTCCAAATCCGCCTCCATATTCAGACATACTAGTCACCTCCATCTATAGATTTACTATAGGATATGAAAGTGATTGAATATGGTGTGGACAAGTTCATTAGTAATATGCAGAAAAAGGGTCTAAAGGAAGAAATAAATATATATAATGGAACAATCCATTAATTAAACGACGCATGGAAACCATCCAATTCGACAAAAAAAGATAACGTTTACAATTCGCTTGAAAATAAGATGTCATTTCTCAAATGACAAAAAAAGAAAAAGTTTATGTTTAAGGAGTGCAGACATCTTCTAGCATAGTTAATTGAGAATTATGTACGAGTTCCACCTTAAACACATTATAAATATCCCTAATTTCACAATAACCTGTATCATAACAAAATAAAATTTTAAACACTCTGCCTTTATACAATACATTTCCTTTCATTTTGTTCCTCCTTGATATTAGGTGTATTTATATAGTTTAACTATCTAATACCCAATATATAAAACTCTTAAACACTTTTTTTATTTTTTAAAAATTTATTTTTAAAAAAATGCTAGCAATCTATAAAAAAATTTAAAATGGTAATACGAAATAAGGAAAACGCTACTTCTTTTCCTCCTCCATTCCAGTTAAAATAGAAGGAGGAGAAAATTTTTCCATTAATTTCGAATTCTCTTGCTTATTGATTCAGTTATCCGTGCAAATTTGCACAAATAATAGGAAAATATTATTAAATTATTGCTCTGGATTTTGTGAAATGGAGGAACCAATATGAAAAGAATTGCTGTGTTCTGTGGCTCGAGTACAGGAGCTTCGAAAATCTATACGGAAGAAGCAATTGCGTTAGGGAAAGAATTGGCAAGACGAGAGATGGAGCTTGTATATGGTGGTTCATGCATTGGCTTAATGGGAGCAATTGCTGATAGCATGGTGGAAGCTGGTGGAAAAGTAATTGGAGTACTTCCAGATTTTCTTCAAGAAAAGGAAATAGCTCATCCTGCTTTAAGCGAATTAATTGTCGTGAAATCTATGCATGAGAGAAAGGCAAAGATGACTGAACTTGCAGACGGATTTATTACCCTTCCAGGTGGTGCAGGAACGATGGAAGAATTTTTTGAAATTTTTACTTGGGCACAGCTTGGCTTACATAAAAAGCCTCTTGGGATTCTTAACATCAATCATTATTATGACCCTCTTGTAGGCTTAATTAATCATATGGCCGATGCAGAATTTTTACAAGAACAATATCGTACGATTACAATCATCGATTCTGATCCAAAACAATTGCTTGATCAATTTTTGACCTATACTCCCCCTGGAATAAAATCATTTATTCAAGTGAGTCAGTCTTAAGTTCTTTTCATTGCATATACAGATACTTGACGATAGGAGGAGAACTGTGGTGTTACTTGTTCAAAAGTTTTATGATGTAGAAGATTTCAAGCGAGTTATGTTGCCATATTTAGAAAAAGAAGAAGCGGTGAATGGCTTGCCTCTAGGAATTTTAATGAATATAAATGAGCAGATTATGCCTACCGTAATGGCTGGGGTATATAAGGATGAACAACCGATTCTGATGTTATTACAGACCCATCCAAAACAAATAATCGTTTCTGTTTTTCAAGGAATGACACCATTTGAATTACCGTTAGTAAGTAAATTAATTCATGAAAGTATAGAAGAAATCCCAGGTTTTATTGGCGAAAAAGCAATTGTGCAAGAATTGGCTCAACATATTGCGTCCTTACGCCAATTAAAAGTTATACTCGGGATGGATCAACGAATCTATCAATTAAAAGAGGTTAAAAAGAAACCATCTAATGTTGGTAGCTTCAGATGGGTAACAGATAAGGATCAGTCACTAATTCAACAATGGGTTTATGATTTCGCTGCTTCAATAAATCAGCCTTTAGAAATTGAGCAGGCATCCAAACGTGCTGAAGAGCTTATTCAAAATGGGAAGCTTGCTGGATGGGAAGTGGATAATCAGTTAGTTAGTATGGCCAATGCAAGTAGACCAACAAAGAATAATATCACCATTAATTTTGTTTATACACCAGATTCGTATAGGAAAAATGGCTATGCCACAAATTGCGTTACAGAATTGACAGAGCGATTGTTAAAGAGCGGTTTTTCCTCAACAAGTCTCTATACAGATACTACAAATCCTACATCCAACAAAATTTATATGGACATTGGTTATGAACCGATGAAGGATTCTATTTTACTGTTTTTGGAGAAATAAAAGCTAGTTTACTAATCTAGGAATGGCAGGAGGGATGTTAAGTGGATGATAGATATCCAATTGGCATATTTGAATACGAAGGACAGATTTCTGATGAAGATTTACATAGCTGGATTTCAGAAATAGAACATTACCCAGCAAAACTAGAAAAAGCAGTTTCAGCTTTAAGTAAGGAACAGTTAGATACAGCTTATCGAAAAGGCGGTTGGACGATTCGGCAAGTGGTACACCATGTGGCAGATAGTCATATGAACGCATATATTCGAACAAAGCTTGCTTTAACAGAACAGAAGCCCATCATAAAACCGTATGAAGAAGCATTATGGGCAGAGCTAGCAGACTATTCCATGCCTATTAATGTGTCAATTCATTTACTTACCAATATTCATGCAAGATGGGTTCATCTATTACGATTCCTTCTTCTAACAGAAGAATTAGAAAGGGAATTACAGCATCCAGATAGCGGAATCCAAACTGTGAAATTCTTAATCGGAAATTACGCATGGCATGGTCGTCACCACCTCGCCCATATTACGAAGCTATGTGAAAATAAAGGGTGGGTTACCGAAAAGACCTTCTAAATAGAAGAAAAAGGAGAGAGTAAGGAGCTATCTATATTCTCTCCTTTTTTTATTGCAAAAAAACGCAGGTTTTGTGTAATTGCTTTGTAGAAGTCAATTGTTTATGATCCTTTCCAAATTTATTCTCCCCATCCCATATATTTCAGAAGCTTTTCTCATATACATATACAGATTCGCAGAAGAAGTGCCTTAGCATTTTTTTATATAGAACATGCAAAAATACTATATACCAGTAACCTTTATCCCATACTACAAACTGCTATCGATGAAAAAGAGGAGGGAAACTGTGACATATATCGGAAAAAGTGTTTTTCGGAAAGAATCCCTTGAAAAAGTTACCGGAAAAGCAAGGTATACTGCTGATTATTTAGCAAGTGATGCATTGCATGTCGAGATGGTTAAAAGCTCGTATGCCCATGCTCGGATTCGGTCGATTGAAATAGAAGAAGCAGAAAAGCTAGAAGGTGTAAGAGCCATCATCCTTGGAGACAATTTACCTTTAATTGGGGAAGAAGTAATTGATCGTCCGCCACTTGCAGTCAATAAAGTTCGTTATTATGGGGAAGTCATTGCATTAATTGTCGCAGAATCGATTCCAATTGCCAAAAAAGCAGCACAGCTCATACATATTGATTATGTGCCGCTTACAGTTGTGAATTCCCCCTTACAAGCACTTGAGAGAGAAGCACCTCTTCTTCATGAAAATATGCTCGAGTACACGAAAGACGAAGGGATTTACCCAGTAGAAGGAACAAATATAATTAATCACACAAAGATTAGAAAAGGCGATGTAGAGGAGGGAATGATGGAAGGAGAAGTCGCGATTGAAGCCCAATTTTCCATTCCCATATCTGATCATTCTGCAATGGAAACAAGAGCTGCTCTTTGTGAAATTGGTGAAAGTGGTATCGTTCGAATCGTAACGAGCTCGCAGGCACCATATATGGTGAAAAAAATCATCAGCAGAGACTTTAAAGTGGAAACGGGGAAGGTGGTCGTAGAAACACCATTTGTCGGTGGAGGTTATGGTGGCAAAGCGTCTGTTCATTTAGAAATATTCGCATACCTTGCATCGAAAGCAGCTGGTGGGAGAAAGGTTCGGGTATTTAATACTAGAGAAGAAGATTTATCGGTTTCGCCTGTTCATGTTGGGTTAGAAGCAACCATTCAACTTGCTTGTACGACAGCTGGTAAACTGACTGCAGCTAAGCTAAGGTATGTGTTTGATGGCGGAGCTTATGCAGATAAGTCGCCACATCTTAGTACAGCGGGGGCAGTTGATTGTACGGGACCTTATAAAATAGATCATGTTTGGTGTGATGCCCTTTGTGTTTATACGAACCACCCCTATGCAGCCCCATTCCGAGGATTTAGTCATGGCGAGGTTCACTTTGCATTTGAAAGAGCGATGGATATGCTTGCAAAAAAAGTAGAGATGGATCCCCTTCATTTTAGAAAAATAAATACCATTCATCCCGGAGACACGACACCAACGCAAGTAGTGTTAACAAGCAGTAAGGTAGGAAATATAGATAAATGCATTGATCGATTACGAGAACTAATAGAATGGGAAAAGGGACATTTCGAAGTAATTTCGAAACATAAGGTACGTGTAAAGGGCGTTTCATGCAGCTGGAAGAACTCTACGATTGGTCCAGCTGTTAGCTCAGGCGTGGTTCTCACCTTTAATTCGGATGGTAGCATCAATCTCATGTCTGGATTAGTCGAAATAGGCACAGGAACGAAAACGATCTTGGCACAAATTTTAGCAGAGCAAATGAAGATGAATGTTGATCGAATCCATGTGAGAATGGCGGTTGATACACAAACAGAGCCAGAACATTGGAAGACAGTAGCAAGTAGAGGTACATTAATGGCAGGAAGAGCCGTGATGGCGGCTGCAGATGAAGCGATTCGAAAACTGAAGAAGATGGGATCAATTGTGTTAAGAGTTCCGGAAGACGATTTAGAGGTAGCGAATGAAACAGTATTTTTAAGAGATAATCCAAACCAATCTGTTCCATTTAAAGACATTGTGTATGGATATACTTATCCAAATGGAAATTCAATTGGCGGGCAAATCATTGCAAATGGTAGTTATACACTTACTGGTTTAACCAATTTGGATCCGGAAACAGGTGCAGGCAACCCTGGTCCTGAATGGGCAGTAGCGGCCCAAGGGGTCGAAATTGAATTGGATACGAAAACATGTAGGTATAAGATATTAAAAGCGATAACAGTAGTTGATTTAGGAGAAGTGCTGAATTTTAAAGCAGCGCTTGGCCAAATCAAAGGAGCAATGAGTATGGGGATTGCTTGGGCAGGTCGGGAAGCTTTCTATTTTGATGATAACGGCAGATTACTAAACCCTCAATTACGAACCTATCGACCTTTAAGGTTCGGCGAACATCCAAAGTACGAGGTCGATATGATAAAAACGCCACATATAGAAGCACCATTTGGGGCAAGGGGAGCGGGGGAGCATGGATTGGTTGGTATTCCAGCAGCGTTAGGAAATGCCCTTTCTCTTGCAATAAACACGGAGCTAAAGAGTTTACCGCTAACGCCGGAAGCTATTTGGAGACAGCAGAAGGAGGCGCGTAATGGCATTTGAGTATATAACAGCTTCCACTATAGAACAAGCAACGAAAAAATATGCAGTAACTAAGGCGGAAAATAGATATCCAGGCTATTATGCGGGTGGGACAGAGATTATTACCTTAAGAAGAATCAATCAATTAAATGTAGATGTCTCCATTGATATAAAACAAATAGCTGCATGTAATCTTCATCATATGGATGAAGACTATTTTGTGATTGGTTACTGTATCACATTAACAGATATAGAAGAACTCAATTATTTTCCATTATTAACAGAAGTTTGCAAAGAGATTGCTGATCGAACTGCAAGAAATAAAATAACGGTCGGGGGGAATATTTGTGGAAATATCTTTTATCGAGAAGCAGTTTTGCCTTTTCTATTAACCGATAGTGTTATGGTTTTAGCTAGTGAAAATGGAATCAGAACAGCATTTATTCATGATGTATTTGAGGAACGATTATTGCTGCAGGAAGGCGAATTATTGGTGCAAGCATTTATTGAGAAAAAATATTTATCACAAGAATATTTAGCGATTAAGGTCAGGCAACAGTGGGAGACAGGATATCCACTAATTACAATTGCTGCATTGAAGGTAGATGGACAAATTAGAGTAGCAATCAGTGGACTATGTCCTTTTCCTTTTCGGTCTTTTGCAATCGAAAGAATTATCAATAATCATCGAATAAACAAAGAAGATCGTGTCGCACAAGTTTTAAACAATCTACCTTCCCCCATTTTAAATGATGTAGAAGGATCAGATGAATATCGCTTATTTGTGCTGTCCGACCTATTGGATAAAGTGATAAATCGATTGGAGGGAATGTAATTGCCTGAAAATGGACCAAATTTAGAAATGGTAAAGCTACGTGTAAATGGAGAAAATCATTTTGTAGCAATTCCTCCATCGAAAACCTTGCTTGCCACATTGCGTGAAGACCTTTATTTAACCGGTGCAAAGCCAGGCTGTTTTAACGGAGATTGTGGTGCGTGTACAATTATCATCGATCGAATGCCGATGAAATCATGTTTAATGCTTGCAGTAGAAGCACAGGGAAAGGAAATCGTCACGATTGAAGGACTAAAAAATAGCCCTCTCCAACAAGCATTTATCGAAGAATTTGCCTTTCAGTGCGGTTACTGTACACCTGGGTTTATCATGAATGGGCATGCATTGCTCCTTAATGACACTAACCCAAGTACGGAAAGGATAAAAGAGTGGCTGGAATCCAATATATGTCGTTGTACGAGTTATGAGGAAATCGAAGCGGCAATGTTGAAAGCCATTGCTGTACGAAAGGAATAAAGGGAAAAACTCCTGCGGATACGATTCTGCAGGAGTTTTTATTGTGTTTACTCGTTTATGGAAAATGAAATGGATTAATAGTTCTCAACGCGGAAGTCGTTTTTTTATCATTTCAAAAACAGTTTTTAAGATAGTTCCTAGGATGATAAATCCAATGAATGATTTTGTATGGGACCAATGTTCGCCTAATACGAACATTTTTCTTAGCATAAATAATGGCTCGATAATATACGAAAATAGGATGGACCAGCCTAGAGTTGCCACCAAAAAATATTTCCATTTGGTGAAATATTGATATACAAGTGTTGCTGATATCGGGATTATAACCAAATTCGCAGGGATTAAAGGGGTGATGATAGGAAGTAATTTATCGGGATAGTGCCATAGCATATATTCTGTCCCAATAATATCAAGGAGCATACAAATAGTGGAACAAAGCATTCCATAAGAAAACATTTCAAAGAAACGATTTTTATCCACTACTTTCCACCAGATAAAATAGGGTATAGTGGTGGCTAGAAAAAGGATCCACCAATTAAGAGAAAATAAGTCATGCTGCAACCAGTGTTCGATGGACAGATGGGTTAATTTTTCTTGTTCTTTATCAATTTCTAAACTACTGGGGTATTGTAATATAAAAAAGTACAAGTATCTCACCACTTTTACTGAATCCTAATTGGAGCTTGATAAGGAAAGATTTTATTAAGTTAGTATGGATAATTACCAGAAATTCATTAGTTTTATCTATGTATACATAAATTTACCAATGAAGGGGGAGGATAGAACTATTAAAGGTGGGATTAGTTATGAAAAAAAAATGGAAAAAATACAAAATATATATTATTGGTCTATTTTATATTGTATTTATTAATGGACTAATTGCAGCAAGCTATATTATTGGATTTAAGGAATTTAAAAAGCTAATCAAATTTTAAAAAAGTCACACCAAAATCATTTTTCGTCGTAATTTTCCTGTTAGGAATAGGATAAGGTATGGAAAAATATGATGATAGGTGTAGGGGGTGAATCAATGGCAGTAGTACGAGTTACAGATGCGGATATTGATTTATTGGCAAGGCTTCTCCGTGCGGAAGCAGAAGGAGAAGGAGAATTAGGAATGCTATTAGTAGGGAATGTTGGGATCAATCGAATGAGGGCGGATTGTTCGGATTTCAAAGGACTTCGCACCGTGAACGACATGGTTTATCAAGCTCATGCGTTTGAAGCAACAACGAAAGGTTATTTTTATCAAAGACCGAGAGAAAGCGAACGACGATTGGCAAGAAGAGTAGTGAACGGAGAATCCTATTGGCCAGCAAAATATAGTTTATGGTATTTTCGTCCTCCAGGCAACTGCCCTGAATCTTGGTATAATCAACCACATGTGGGAAGATATAAACTACATTGTTTTTATGAACCAACTGCAGAGGAATGCGAAAATGTTTATCATACATTCTAAAAGAAATACTTAATAAAGGGAGTCTTCTCGATAAGAGGGCTCCTTTTTGAATGCCGATTTTGATAAGAATAGTATAAAGAATTTGAGCTAAGCAACGTTTAATGATATATTTTAAAATATTGAAAAATAAGAATATTCAAGGAGTGTCTTACGTGTCATTAGAAAATGTGCAAAGTTATTTAAGTAAATGGAATAGAGAGAAAGATATTCAAGTATTTGCAACATCTAGCGCTACTGTTTTAGAAGCAGCAGAAACATTAGGAGTAGAGCCAAATAGAATCGCTAAAACATTATCTTTCCGTAATGGTGATGGTGCAATCTTAATTGTAGCAGCAGGAGATGCAAAAATTGATAATAAAAAGTTCAAACAAGCATTTGCGGAAAAACCGAGAATGCTAACGGCAGAAGAAGTTTTAGAGAAAACGGGTCATGCAATCGGCGGCGTTTGTCCATTTGGCTTAACGGAAAATTTATCTGTTTATATGGATGCATCATTGAAACGATTTATAACCGTGTTTCCAGCTTGCGGCAGCAGTAATTCTGCGATTGAATTGACGATTGAGGAGCTTTATATATACGGCAATGCAGTCGAATGGGTGGATGTTTGTAAAGGGTGGGAGTGAAAGAGCAGACGATAAAAAATCCAATTTGCATCATAACGAGAAAAAGCGTTTTAATACATACAAAAGGCTTGTCCATGAGACAAGCCTTTTGCCATTCCATTATTCTGATAATAGAAAAAGTTATTGAATATGGCGATACACACCAATTACTTTTCCAAGAATGCTTACATTTCGAAGTATAATTGGCTCCATTGTGCTGTTCTCTGGTTGAAGGCGAATGAAGTCACGTTCTTTAAAGAATCGTTTCACTGTAGCTTCATCTTCATCTGTCATTGCGACAACAATGTCTCCGTTGTTAGCAGAATGCTGTTGTCTAACGATAACGTAGTCACCATCTAATATTCCTGCTTCAATCATACTTTCTCCCATAATTTCCAGCATGAAAATTTGTTCATCGCTTGGTGCAAGTCTTTCCGGCAAAGGAAAATATTCCTCGACATTTTCGATAGCAGTGATAGGCATCCCTGCTGTAACTTTTCCGACTACAGGTACATTAATAATATTATATTTTGGTATATTGCTTTCTTCTAAATCCAATATTTCAATAGCTCTAGGTTTTGTTGGATCACGACGGATTAGACCTTTACTCTCTAATCTTGCTAAATGGCCATGAACCGTTGAACTCGATGCAAGACCAACAGCTTCTGCAATCTCACGAACAGAAGGTGGATATCCTTTTAGCTTTACTTCTTCTTTTATGTATTCTAGTATGTCTAATTGCCTCTTTGAAAGCTTCTGCATTATACGCACCTCGTTAATTTTTTCTTATAGTAATTATACCACGTAATAGAATAGGATACAAACATAAGTTCTATTTTCTTGTTGACAGGAAACGTTTGTTCGTATTAAACTAAACTCATAAACGAACATACATTCTAAATGAAGGTGGAATTATAAATGTCTAAATTGTGGGAAAAATATTCATATACTATTATTCTTTTAATTTGTAGTTTTATTGCGTGTATAATAATTGTAGCTAATACAGGAGAAGCGGATTCTAGCAAATATGTGTCGGTTACTGTGAAAAAGGGCGAAACGGTATGGCAATTATCAAATGAATATGCAGGCTCCTATAATATGACGAAAAAACAATTTATTAAATGGGTGGAAGAACATAATAATATTTCTGCTAATAATATTACAACAGGCAATGAATTGGTTATTCCAGTGCGAGAAGAGGATCATCAATTGATGTTAGCTGCAGAATAATAGAAAGGAAATCTAGCAAGTAATGAAGAATGAAAAGAATGCGATAATCTATTGTCGGGTAAGTACTGAGAAAGAAGAGCAGACAACTTCCCTTGCAAGACAGGAAGAGGAATTACTAGAATTAGCAAGTAAAATGGACTTTCAAGTGAAGAGAATCATCTCTGAAAGAGCAAGTGGGTATGATTTAGATAGGGAAGGGCTTCTTGAGCTATTATCGTTTATAAAAGAAGAGGATATCTCGTCGATTTTAATACAGGATGAAACAAGATTGGGAAGAGGAAACGCAAGAATTGCTATTCTACATTGTATTTTAAAGGAAAATATTAAGCTATTTAGCATTTCCTCATCAGGAGAGCTTACCCTGTCAGAAGCAGATACAATGGTGCTACAAATTGTTAGCATAGTCGAAGAATATCAACGGAAAATACATAATTTAAAGATAAAAAGAGGAATGAAAAGAGCAGTAGAGAATGGCTATCGACCTGATAGGAATTTAAAAAACTTAGGAGATCATTCAGGTCGACAGAAGCTAGAGGTGCCAATTGAAGAAATAGTTAAACTAAAGCAAAATGGCTTAACCTTCTCAGAAATAACTTCTACTTTGAAAGGACTTGGATATGATTTTTCTAAGGCAACCATTCATCGCAGATATCAAGAATATATGGAGATGGTTAGCGGAAAATAATAGACTCGCCTAGTCTAATAAATAGGAATGTACAATTATTTGTGCTATAATAGATTATCAATGAGCCAGTTGTTTGAAAAACTGAGCTTTTTTTATTTTTGCTTTGATGCAAAAAGTTAAAAACAACAAGACAATTAGGCAGAAATCAGACATTATTTCTATAAAGGAGTTTAAAATGTTTCCTAAAAATAAACTTGATCGCATAAACGAACTTGCAAAAAAGAAAAAAGAGATTGGCTTAACACAAGAAGAAGCAAAAGAACAAACAAAGCTACGTGCTGAATATTTGAAAAATTTCCGTTCCACTATGGTGAACACGATTGAAAATGTAAAGATTTTTGATCCAAAAGGAAACGATGTAACCCCACAAAAAGTTAAAGACATTCAAAATAGAAAGAAAATGCATTAATTTTTAACGCATCGGCAGACCACGGGCTCAGGGCGAGACCTATGGAAGGTAATATCTTATTTGAAGAGATTAATAAATATACTATAAACAAATGTCTATTCCGAAAATTTAGGGGTTTGTCTACAGTCTGAAACCTTAGCATCCAATTGTTAAGGTTTTTTTATGTTTTCTATTGGAATTTATGGGTAAAATACGGAATAAATGTCGAAATTAGATAGTGGTGCTTATTTCTAATTTTAATTGATAGAAAAGAATTATTTGCACAAAATTAAGCTTAAAAATGAGAGGATGTTGAATTGTGAATACGAAGTTAGACCATTTATCGATTGCTTCCATTAGAACGCTATCCATTGATACAATTGAAAAAGCAAAATCAGGTCACCCAGGAATGCCAATGGGAGCAGCTCCAATGGCATATACCTTATGGACATCTTATATGAATCACAATCCAAAAAATCCAAAATGGTTTAATCGAGACCGATTTGTTTTATCTGCAGGACATGGCTCTGCTTTATTGTATAGCCTATTGCATTTATCAGGCTATGATTTATCTCTTGATGATTTAAAGCAATTTAGACAATGGGGAAGTAAGACGCCAGGACACCCAGAATATGGACATACTGCAGGGATAGATGCAACAACTGGTCCACTTGGACAAGGGATTGCGATGGCTGTAGGGATGGCTATTGCGGAAAAACATTTGGCTGGTGTTTATAATAAAAATAACTATCCCGTCGTTGATCATTATACATACAGCATTTGTGGGGATGGAGATTTAATGGAAGGTGTTTCAGCCGAAGCAGCTTCTCTTGCAGGACATTTGCAGTTAGGCAAATTAGTCGTGATGTATGATTCCAATGATATTTCTTTAGATGGAGATTTAGATAAATCTTTCTCGGAGAGTGTCGAGCAACGTTTCAAAGCATATGGCTGGCAATATATCCGTGTAGAAGACGGCAATGATACAGATCGAATCGCAAAAGCGCTAGAGGAAGCGAAGACTGATCAAACAAGACCAACCTTAATTGAAGTGAAAACGATTATTGGATTTGGTGCGCCTAATAAAGCAGGGAAATCACTTGTTCACGGTGCGCCACTAGGTGCTGATGAACTTAAGCTAACAAAAGCTGCTTATAATTGGACATTTGAGGAAGATTTTTATGTGCCAGATGAAGTATATAACCACTTTAAAGAGAAGGTAGTCATAAATGGTGATACAAAAGAAAAAGAATGGAACGAACTTTTTTCAAATTATGAAAACGAATATCCAGAACTTGCGAACCAGTTAAAGGTCGCTTTAGGAGACACTTTGCCAAATGGCTGGGACCAAGAAATGCCGGTGTATGAAGAAGGAAGTAGTTTAGCAAGTCGCGCCTCTTCTGGTGAAGTAATCAATAGTATTACAAAAAATCTACCGTTCTTAATTGGCGGTTCTGCAGATTTAGCAGGTAGTAATAATACAATGATAAAAGGCGCAAAAGATTTCACACCTAATACGCCAGAAGGAAGAAATATTTGGTTTGGAGTAAGGGAATTTGCAATGGGAGCAGCATTGAATGGTATCGCATTGCATGGTGGATTAAAAATATTTGGCGGAACTTTCTTTGTTTTTTCTGATTATTTAAGACCTGCCATTCGTCTTGCTGCATTAATGGGATTGCCTGTAACATATGTATTCACCCATGATAGTATTGCGGTAGGCGAGGATGGGCCAACTCATGAACCTGTTGAGCAATTAGCTTCGCTAAGAGCGATGCCAAATCTGTCTGTCATTCGTCCAGCCGATGGAAATGAAACTGCTGCTGCTTGGAAAATTGCACTAGAATCTACAGATAAACCTACTGCATTAGTTTTAACAAGACAAAATTTACCGACCATTAAAGATACAAAAGATAATGCTTATGAGGGAGTTTCAAAGGGTGGGTACATTATTTCTCCTTCCAAAACAGAAACGCCAGATGCGTTATTGCTCGCAGCAGGGTCTGAAGTTGGGTTAGCAGTCGAAGCCCAGAAAGAATTAGAGAAAGAAGGATTAAATATTTCCGTTGTTAGCCTCCCCGCATGGGATCGATTTGAGCAACAGTCAAAAGAGTATAAGCAAAAGGTATTACCAAAAACAGTGAAGAAAAGATTAGCAATTGAGATGGGAAGTTCCCTTGGTTGGCATAAATATGTTGGGGACGAAGGAGATGTACTCTCTATTGAAACCTTTGGAGCTTCTGCACCTGGAAATAAAATTTTAGAGGAATACGGATTTACCGTCTCTAATGTAGTGAAGCGATTAAAAGCATTGTTAGAAAGTTAAATAGCAAAGGATGACTGGAATCAAGGTTTCAGTCTATCCTACTTTCTTTGATTCGACAAAATAAGTCTGTTTTTTTTACACCTTGAGACACATCTTGAAATAAACCTTCTTTATAATAGAAGGAAAAGAAGTGGACAGGTTGGTGAAAAGCAGTATGAGAAGATATCAATTGTATTTAATTAAAGAAAAAATCGCTATTCATTATAATGGTAGAGAACGCTTGTTTTACAATTTATTTTCGGACCATACTAAAGCAGACGATGGCCAATTAAAAGAGATTCTTCAAAAACAGGTTGATTTTATTACACTTCCCATTTCCAAGTGGATGATCGAGAATCAATTGTATTCTGCACTGCAGAGGAAAAAAAGCTTTCAATATAAAGATGGTGTTTTTTATATAGAAAATGGAAACTTAAGCAGTGCATCGTTAATGATTAAAGAGGATCATTTATATATTGAAGCAAATGGTTATTATGATGCGGAATCGATTTACTTTGAAATTATTCGAAAACACCAGCCTTCTTTTTTAGCCATTGATATAGAAAATGGCAGATTTGGCTGGTTAAAACCGATAAAAGAAAGAAATTTTGTGTAAAATGGAGAAATTCTGTAACAGATATTGTATAATATTATCTGGTCTAGTACACTAAAGTATAGACAACATGAAGGAGGAAAAAGATATGCCTTGGTACGCTTGGTTAAGTATTGTCGTAGCACTAATCGCCGGTATTGTTATCGGGTTTTTTATTGCACGTAAATACATGATGAACTACTTAAAGAAAAACCCACCAATTAACGAGCAAATGTTAAAAATGATGATGATGCAAATGGGAATGAAACCATCTCAAAAGAAAATCAATCAAATGATGACAGCGATGAACAAACAACAAGGAAAATAATAGGACAAGTATCCCTTGGAAAAACAAGGGATAACATCCTTTTTTCTTGATTGATTGGAAAGCAATCATTCACATTTTTATTAAGATAGAGTATTACTTTCATCAAAGACTTTCTTTGATTTAGGTTAATCTTTCATCATAGTATTTAAAACCACTTTATTCTGTGAAACATATAGCAGAAAAAGTGGTTTTTTAATGTTACTTAAGAAAATATTAAATAGACTTTCATTATAGCTCTATAAGTTTTTGACTAAAAAGAGCAAATCATTTCCTCAATCTTTTAAATTTGTTATGAGTAACAAGTATAGAAAGCTTATTCGTACAGAATTTTGTTACAAACAATATAGTAAAGGAAAATGAAAATCGTTAAAATAGGTAAAAAAAGTTTTCTATTATAGAAAAAGAAGGTGAAAGAGGATTAAGGATTTCAAATATCTGTTCTGTGCTATTATGATAGCGGTATATTTTGAAAGCGTTTTATTTTAGTGTCGTTTAAAAGAAAACATAATATTGGCAAAAGGGAGGAGCTAAACGATGAGCATTTGGAAAGTGATGGCTTTAAGAATGGGTGAATTATATGTAGAAAAATCTTCTCTGACTTATCAAACAGATTTAGGAGAAAATTTGTGGATTCCTATGTGGGCCACTGCGGTTTCAAATGGTGAAATGAATATTTTAATTGACACAGGTATCCATGAACTAGAGTGGGTGAAGAAAAACATAGGTCCAGCTCGGCAACAGCAGGATGAAACAATTATAGAGGCAATGAAAAAAGGACTTGGATGGTCTCCCGAAGATGTTGATATCGTGATAAACACGCATCTTCATTATGATCACTGTGGAAATAATAAATTGTTTAAAAATGCAAAGTTTATACTGCAGAAAAAAGAATGGAAAGCAGCGAAAAATCCCATTCCGTGTCAAGAACTAATTTATTTAGATGAATTGTATAATTCAGATGCTGTTAACGAATTAAGTTGGCAATTTGTCGATGGAGATGCAGAGATTGCTTCAGGAGTTAGTGTATTCTTAACCCCAGGTCATTCAGAAGGACATCAATCTGTTTTAGTTAAAACTAGGGAAGGTACATTATGTATTTCAGGAGATTGCGCAAATTTATTAGAAAATATAAATGATAATATTCCAGCTGGAATTTTAACAAGCACAAAAGAGATCTATGAAAGCATGAAACAAGTTAGATGTAGAGCAGCATTTATTCTTCCAGGTCATGAATACTCCATTGAAAAATACCAAACTAGCAACTTTCCGCTCATAAAAAAATGATTCAGCATGACTATAATCTAAAAGAAATGGGGAGAACAGGTGGAAAATCCTTTATGGAAAGTAGAGAATAATAGTGAAGCTAAAAAAAGTTTGATACCTCGTGCTCCGTCTAATTCTTGGAAGGCATTAGGTTACTTATGGATAATATTTGGAATGAACGCAACAATGAGAGAAATAATGAATCGGGTTACGCCTGCAATAGTTGATGAATATAACCTAAGCGCAGATGTACAAGGTACATTCGTGTCCTTAATTATGCTTTCTTGTGGAGCATTATCTATATGGGGAGCAGCCTGGTCAGATAAAAGAGGACAGGGATGGGCAAGGAAATATAGTGCTGTTTGGGCAGCATTAGGTTATACCTTATTTTCCATCTTAACGGGAGTTGAACCGTTAACAGCAACTGTGATAGGATTTGTCATTTTCCAAATGATAAAAAATGCATTTGGAGGAATTGGGGAATCGATTGAAGTTACGGCAGTGGCAGAGTGGTGGCCAAAAGAACGCAGGGGATTTGCATTAGGCGCCCATCATTCAGCTTATCCTTGGGGAACATTGCTAAGTGGTTTGTTAATTTCATTCATTTTAGTTTTATCAAATTCGAATTGGAGAATGCCTTTCCTTATTGTTCCATTATTAATAATACCCGTGTATATTGCTTTTTGGTTCTTTTCATCACCTAAGAATTTTACTAAATATGAAAAAGATGCACTCAAGATGAATTTAACTCCTACCCTTGACACTGCAGGCACTAATGAAAAGAAAAAGGGTGCGATTATAGAAACATTAAAAAATCCCAATGTTCTAGTAGGATCTATTTGTTTATTATTAGCAGAGGCAGCTTTTACAGGATTAAGCTTTTGGTTGGCGCCTTATTTAGCATTTGTTGGGAATTTTACGTATGCAGAGGCAGCTGCGTGGTCTGTTATTTTTACAATCACAGGTGGTCTTGGCCAAATATTTTGGGGAAGTATTTCCGATGTAATGGGTAGAAAAAAAACATTAATCATCACCTTTATTTGGTTTACTGTTGCAATAGTACTTTTTCAATATAGTGCGCAAAGTATTTTAATATTAGTTGCTATTCAGCTGTTTGCAGGTTGTGTTACGCATGCAAACTTTCCTGTCCTATATTCTTTAGTAACAGACTCTGCAAAAGAAGGATATGCAGGTACAGCAATGGGAATTGCCATGACATTTATGTATATTGGTGGGGCATCCCCCATTGTATTAGGATTTTTAATTAATGCTAGCGGAGGATGGGATCATCAAACAGGCTATATTAGCGGCTTATACTTTTTAGCAGCTCTCTTGTTCATTTCGCTTCTTTTAATAATCTTCTTTACAAGAGAAACAGTAGGGAAAAAGCGTGGAAAAGATTGGGCACTTGTTAGTAAAAAGTCATGTGGAATTGAAGAATAGGAAGAAAATCATTGAAAACCACTTTTCTGTAATAAGTAGAGCTGAAAAGTGGTTTTGATTTGCAATTAAAAAGAGTATTATTATCCCGAGGAAATGAACCAAAATTCCTCTGGAAAATAAGCTTTCATTTCCCCGGAAACCGCAATAGACGACAAAATGTTCTCTGTTTCGCATGAATTGGCTTTGGACTAAACTTAATTTTTAAAATCACTTTATAAAGAATAAGACATACAGTTTTCTAACTATTTAATCATTTACATATTTGATAACAGCCATTTCTTTACCGAACCGGTCCCCTTGATCAACAAATCCCAAACTGGAATATAGATTATGTGCTTCTTTATTTTCGGGATGATAACCAACGACTATTTTTTGAATATTTGCTAGTTTAGTCATTTCTGCAATCATCAATGTAGTGGCTGCCTTCCCGATACCTTTTCCTTGGAAAACCTTATCAACCATTATTCTATATACCCAATATCCATCAAGTTCTTCTTTTACAGAATTAAACATTAAGAAACCGACTACTATTTCTCCAAAATAGATAGCATAAGGTCTTAATGTTGGTTCAAACTTTGATTGAGCGATTGAAATTACATTGGGTTCCAAATATTCTGTCTGTTTTTCCGACAATTTTAATTCACAACATGTATACCAATTATCAGCATTCAATTCTACAATTTTTACATTACTATTTTTCATCATTTTTCCCCTCTCAAATTAGGGAAATTCCTAAATAATTTGTTAATTAGGCGAAATCCCCTTGGAATTATTTCTAGTACATTGCTTTATTGTCATAATGAACGCCTCCCTTAACAAAATTGATTTCTAAATAAACAACTTCTACATTATAACATTTTTTTTGGAAAATTCTTCATAAATAACAAATTAAACCGAATGACTAAAAAAGCTTAGAATGTAATAGGAACGTTCGTTCTTTTTTGTGTTGACAGGTAACTTATAGAAGGGTTAAACTAAGTTTGTATACGAACGTATATTCGCTATAGGGAGGTGGAAGGTATTTGGAAAAAATATTATAGAGAAATATAGAAGAAACAAACATTATGTATAAAAATAAGTTTAATAAAAGTAATTCCAGCCAAGAAGAACCAATATTTCTACTCGATAAAATATTTTGAAAATATAATAAAATTACTTTCTTGTTACTAAATATTTTGCTAAACTAATGGAGGGTATTTTACATAATTTGTTGCCAACAGATAAGAGGTGGATAAGTTTGAAAGTTTTTTTAAATTTAAAATGGTATTTTATGCAGGAGAAGAAAGCGTATTTCGGAGGTGTTTTCCTGTTGATATTAGTTGCTGTCCTGCAGCTTGTACCTCCAAGAGTCGTTGGTGTGATTGTTGACCATATTCAAGGAAGAACGCTGAATTGGTCCATCTTATTGCAGTGGCTAGGAATCTTAGTGGCGTCCGCAATAGCTATGTATGTGCTTCGCTATTATTGGCGTGTCATGATTTTTGGATCCGCTGTGAAGCTCGGCAGATTATTAAGAAATCAATTGTATAGCCATTTTACGAAGATGTCGCAATCCTTTTATCAGCGAAATCGGACAGGGGACTTAATGGCTCATGCAACGAATGATATTCAAGCAATCCAGCAAACGGCAGGGCAGGGAGTGCTTACGCTCGTCGATTCATTAGCAACAGGAGGGTTTGTCATTATTGCGATGGCAACAACAATTAGCTGGAAACTGACGCTTATCTGTTTGTTACCAATGCCGTTAATGGCTATATTAACGAGCTATTATGGTTCTTTAATACATAAATATTTTCATCAAGCGCAAGCTGCTTTTTCTTCTTTAAATGATAAGACCCAAGAAAGTATTTCTGGTATAAAGGTGTTAAAAACATTCGGGCAAGAAAAAGAAGATGTAGAAGACTTTCGCAAATCTTCACTTGATGTAGTCGATAAAAACATAAAAGTTGCCCGTGTGGATGCATTATACGATCCTACAATCTCCATTATTGTTAGTATCTCTTTCTTTTTAGCCATTGTTTTTGGTTCACGTTATGTGATTAATGGAGAACTTAGTTTAGGACAGCTTGTTTCCTTTACCACTTATCTAGGACTACTGATATGGCCAATGCTTGCATTCGGATGGCTGTTTAATATTATGGAAAGAGGAAGAGCTTCGTACGATCGTGTCACTGCATTACTAGAAACGAAGGTTGATATTATCAATTTGCCAACCGCTATCAAAACGCCTCCGACTGGTGACATTGTCTATGAGTTGAAATCTTTTTCCTATAATAATAAAGTAGACGTTCTAAAAAACATCCATTTTCGTTTGAAACGGGGACAGACACTTGGAATCGTTGGAAAAACAGGATCTGGAAAAACTACACTCTTAAAGTTGTTATTTAGAGAATATGATCATTATGATGGAAAGATTATGATTGATGGGACCGAAATAAAACAAATAGACTTAGATGCATTAAGAGTTTCTATTGGTTATGTGCCACAGGAACATTTTCTTTTTTCCGCAAGTGTGCGAGAAAATATCGCGTTTACCAATCCAAGCGCTTCAGAAGCAGAAATTAATCAGGCAGCAATGTTAGCTAATATTCATGAGGATATACTCGGATTTACAGACGGATATGCCACCGTTGTTGGAGAGAGAGGAGTTTCCCTGTCTGGTGGTCAAAAACAACGGATCTCGATTGCTAGAGCACTTCTAATGAATCCAGAAATACTTATCTTGGATGATTCGCTTTCAGCAGTTGACGCCAAAACAGAAGAAAGTATTCTTACGGCTTTGAAGGAAAATCGAGAAGGAAAAACAACGATTATCACATCACATCGATTAAGTGCTATTGAACATGCAGACCTTATCATTGTATTGGATGAAGGGCAAATTATTCAAAGTGGGGACCATCAAAAGCTTGTAAAGGAAAATGGATGGTATAAAGAGATGTACCATCGTCAAGCTTTAGAAGTAATGGTCAGCATGGGGGATACAAATGGATAAGACAATTAAACTGACGAGCGAGCAGCAGAAAAAAGTGTTATTTCGATTATTGGGTTATATAAAGCCACATAAAAGGGCGGTAATATTCGCTTTTGGTCTTTTAATTTTATCAACATTGGGAGAATTAGCAGGACCGTATTTAATTAAAATTTTTATTGACGATTATTTAACCCCAAGAAAACTGGAAGTACAGCCATTAACCGTGTTAGGAATTACCTATATTCTGATTCAAATCATGAATGTGGTGATCATGTATTTTCAATTGTATAAGTTTCAAGAAATTGCTTTATATATTATTCAGCAGCTTCGAGTGGATATATTTTCGAAGATTCATACACTTGGGCTGCGATATTTTGACAAAATACCAGCAGGAAGCACTGTTTCGAGAGTAACTAATGATACTGAAGCAATTAAAGATATGTTTGTCAGTGTCCTTGCAACCTTTATTCAAAGCGGTTTTATGATATTCGGTATTATCATCGCGATGTTTGTTTTAAATGTAAAGCTTGGAGCTATTTGTTTAATTTTGCTTCCAATACTCGGGCTTATTATTTATACGTATCGAAAGCATAGTGCGAGCTTCTATCAGGATATTAGAGAACGATTAAGTCAATTGAATGCGAAGCTCAGCGAATCTTTGCAGGGAATGAATATTATTCAAGTATTCAGACAGGAAAAAAGATTAAAAGCTGAATTTGATGATATTAATACAAAGCACTATAAGGCTGGGATGCGAAATATAAAGCTCGAAGGCTTATTGCTTAGACCAGCAATCGATTTAGTATATGTATTGGGACTTATTCTTATATTAAGTTATTTTGGGATATCTTCCTTTACAGATCCAATCGAAATTGGTGTGCTATACGCATTTGTAAGTTATTTAGACCGTTTTTTTGAGCCTGTCAATAATATGATGATGCGTTTATCTCTTTATCAGCAAGCAATTGTATCAGCATTTCGCGTGTTCACTGTTTTGGATGAAGAAGATATCGAGCCATCACTAGTTCCGAATAGCAAAAATAAAATCGAAAACGGTGTTATTGAATTTAAAAATGTTACTTTTTCTTATGATGGCAAACAAGATGTTTTAAAAAATATCTCCTTTACGGCTCGCGAAGGAGAAACCGTTGCATTAGTAGGACACACGGGAAGTGGGAAAAGCTCGATTGTAAACCTTCTTATGCGGTTTTATGATTTTGAAAAAGGGGATATTCTAATTGATGGAAAATCGTTGAAGTCCTTCAGCAAGAACGCATTACGTGAAAAAATGGGTTTGGTTCTTCAAGATCCGTTTCTCTTTTACGGAACAGTAAAGGATAATATTCGACTATATAATAGAGAAGTAAGTGACGAAGAGATCATCGAAGCAGCGAAATTTGTGCAAGCGAATATGTTTATTGAAAAATTAGAGGATCAATATAATCATAAAGTGGTGGAAAGAGGTTCTGCTTTTTCTAGCGGTCAGCGCCAGCTTATTGCTTTTGCGAGAACGATTTTGACTAATCCGAAAGTATTGATTTTGGATGAAGCAACGGCAAATATTGATACAGAAACAGAAGAGGCTATTCAATTTGCACTATCAAAAATGCGGAAAGGTCGAACAACGATTGCGATTGCTCACCGTCTTTCTACTATTCAAGATGCAGACTTAATTCTTGTCCTTCATAAAGGTAATATTGTCGAAAGAGGCAATCATCAACAATTGTTGCAACAAAAGGGATTATATTATAAAATGTATCTTCTTCAAAATGGAGCAGCTGATTCTATTGAAGAAACAGTAGAGCACCAAGTAGAGCTTTCTTAAATCAAGAAGTATGACCGTTATAGAGATGCAGTTTCTAGTAAAAAAACCGAAGCATTCCGCTGAATTTGCGGTATTGACTTCGGTTTTTTGTTTCGTCCATTTGTATTTAAATATTCCATTGTTCTTTAGTGCTTCGAAAGCTACGAAATTCATTTTTTAGAATCATTTCATTATATTTATTTAGTAATACATCCAATTCTTGACTGCATATAATGGCTGAGGAAGATGAAAAACCATGTTTCATAGCAATTTCGATTAGCTCTGTCCGCTTTAATTCAATTTGGGTTAGTAATTGCTTTTTTAGCATGGTTAGTTGTCACTCCCTATTATCTTCTGTTGGTAATTACCTCCATACTAGTTATAAATAGATAATGGTTTGGTAAAATAACACTTTTAAGCTGAAAATTAATTTATTTAATTATATCTATTTTTGGAAGTAAATGCAAAAATATCGCGAGAGTACATAAAGGGATTGAACAAGCATATAGTTAATAAAATAGGGAAAAGGAGGGATGAATAGTGGTTGATTTAAACTTATTTATTGCTTTAGGTGCAGGTTTTCTAAGCTTTATTTCTCCATGCTGTTTACCATTATATCCTGCATATTTATCCTATATTACTGGAATGTCTACTGGTCAGTTAGAAGCGGAAAGTAAATTTAAACATACTAGTTTTCTTCATACGCTATTATTCCTTTTAGGATTTTCGATTATTTTTATTGTGCTTGGCTTTGGTTCTTCATTCATTGGGACCTATTTTAAAGCATATCACGAAGAAATTAGAAAGATAGGTTCCATTCTTATTATCTTTTTTGGTCTCATTATTATTGGTCTTTTACAGCCTAAATGGTTGATGCGAGAATACCGCTTTTCATTTAAGACAAGGCCAGCGGGATATCTTGGTTCTTTTTTAATTGGGTTAAGCTTTGCTGCAGGATGGACTCCATGCAACGGTCCGATACTAGCAACAGTTCTATCTTTAGCAAGTCTTCATCCAGAAACGAGCTTGCTCTATTTAGGAGGTTACATTCTTGGTTTTGCACTGCCATTTATCCTACTATC
>NZ_DALZDK010000006.1:75374-132649 GCF_031978665.1 Niallia sp.
TTATTATTCATTTGAACAAGCTTAAGAAGTATAGTGTATATTGGATGAAATTTGGTGGTTATTGTATGATTGCAATGGGAATATTGTTATATATGGATGGGATGAAATGGTTAACACGGGTCATTTCACCAATTTTTGGCGATTTTCAAGGTTTTTAATAGTCTCGCCTTGATGTATAATAATAGATAAGAAGTAAGGTAGCAAATTACCTTTGGAGTAGAAAGATTAGAAAGTACGTGACATGGTTTGTCATATTTTGTGACAAAATTGATTGAAATTATCATAAAGATTCGCTATATTGGAAGAAGCGTTATAAAATATATTTATTTTAAGATATTGTGTTTTTGGTTGTTGAGGAGGAAGCAAGATGGCTCGAATATTGATTGTGGATGATGCAAAGTTTATGAGAATGACTCTCTCGAATATTTTAACTAGATCAAACCATGAAGTAGTTGGTGAGGCTGAAAACGGGAAGGAAGCAATAAGATTATATCGTGAATTAGATCCGGATTTGGTCACAATGGATATTACAATGCCTGAGATGAGCGGATTAGATGCTGTCAAAGAAATTAAGAAAGAATTCCCGCAGGCAAAAATTATTATGTGTTCGGCAATGGGACAACAAAAAATGGTCGTAGAGGCAATTGAAGCAGGTGCAAAGGATTTTATCGTTAAACCTTTTGATGATACGCGAGTATTAGATGCAATAAATCGCGTTTTAAAATAACGAATAGGGAAGTTGGTAGAAGGATATGATTTTTTCGTATCCGTTTTTTTTTGTTATTACGTGTAGGGTAAAGTCCATAAAAAATGGACAGGGGAGTAAGGATAATGGTAAGATTAAACATATTAAAATGGTATAGATAATAGGTAAGTAAAGGGGTTTTTCTATGACTTCTGTCATAATTTCAACATGTATCGCAGTATTTATGGGTGTCTTTTTTATGATTATGAGAATGAAAGCGGCTACGAAGCCTGTTTCACCTAAAAAAATTATTCTTCCACCTTTTTTTATGAGTACAGGAGCTCTGATGTTTGTCTTCCCTTATTTCCGTATTTCAGGACAGGAAATATTAGAAGCGGCTATTGCCGGAATTGTATTTTCATTTCTATTAATTAAAACAACGAAATTTGAAATTAAGGATCAAGATATATATTTAATCAATTCGAAAGCATTTATCTTTATATTATTTGGACTTTTAGCCATTAGAATTATTGCTAAATTTATTTTAAGCAGCTCCATCGATGTTGGCCCATTAGGGGGCATGTTCTGGATGTTAGCTTTCTGTATGATTGTACCTTGGCGTATTGCGATGTATATCAATTACAAAAAGCTAGCAAAAAATTTAAGTACCGTACATTAAGTTAATAACGTTAAGACTAGCTGGAGATATGTGAATTCCAGCTAGTTTTTTTTATTCAGGCACCGGGTACTATCAACAAGCTTTAAGAAAACAATCTTTATTTATGAGCTAGGATCTAACAACTATGAAGCTACCTCTTAATTGGTAATATTTAACGAGTGAAAAAAAATCCTATCGCTGAAAATTAACTAGTGAAAAAGACTTATTTTCTAGTATAATAGTAGAATCATCATAAAAATGGAAATTATCTTTTATTTTAAGGCTGTTTTCTAAAAGATTGTTGTTTTTTCAATAGAAAAAAAATTAGATGGAAAAATGGAGCAGCCAGAATACAAGTAGACGCCACGGGGATTAGCGAGACAGTCTGAGAAGAAAGCAGGAGCGTGAGCTGTGAAGCGGCTCAGCGCGAGCACCACGGAAAGCGAAGTGTATTCCGGCTGCGGGAAATAGAAACAAACTTTAGGAAAACAGCCTATTTTAAATAAGTGTTAACTGGTTGATTGAGAAGGGGAGAATAAAATGAGATTTACGATTACAAAAAAATTGGGGTTAGGTTTTCTTTTAGTTATTATATGTATTTTAATTATCGCTTCTCTTTCCATTGCACAAATTGCAAAAGTAGATAAAAACTATTCGGATGTCATTGATCAGCAAGTAAATAAAGTGATTATCTTGAAAAACATGAAAATCAATATGCTGCTTCAATCAGACGGAATAAATGGGTATTTACTTACAGGGGAAACTTCCTATCTAACGAATTACGATAGTAGTTCGAAACGACTAGTTAATAACTTTGAAACGTTAAATAGTATGGATAATATTGCTTCTAGTAATGAGCTTATTGAGAGCATACAAAAGCTTCAGTCAGATTTTTTAGTACTAGGAGATAAGGCTGTGCAGGAAAAGATTTTAGAAAATGAAGAAAATTATCTTCAATTAATTAATCAATCTAATGAGATTCGGACACAATTTAATAATGAAACGGATCAGTTAATTAAATATGAAGAAACGAGAATGAGTGAAACAAGAGACAAGGTTGCAAGTGATACAAATTTTTATATTTATATGGTAATAGGAATAAGCGCTTTTGCTATGTTATCGGCAATCATACTCGCTGTTTGGATTAGTAGAACGATAGCTAGAGGAATGAAAGAATCTTCTTCCATTATTAAAAAAGTTAGTGAAGGTAATCTAACCAAGCAAGAAGTAAAAACAAAGCGAAATGATGAATTTGGAGAAATGGTTCGCTCATTGGGTAAAATGAACGATGAACTAGGTGTGATCATTCAAGAAGTTAGAGACACAGCCAATATCGTTACTGCTAGTAGTGAGGAAATGGAGTTAAGTGCAAAACAAACGGCGGTTGTTGCGGAACAGGTTTCTAGCATTTCGGAAAAATCAGTAGAGCAAGTGGAAAGTCAAATGAATCAATTTCAAATTGCCGTACAAAATTATGATTTAATGAATAAAAGCATGGAGGAAATTACAGAGCGCAGTTATAGCATGAAGGGAAAAATGGCGACGGCAATGCAAAAGGCACAAGATGGAAATCGTTCTATTGACGATGTAGTTTATAAAATGAAGGACATTAGTCATTCTGTTGAGGATTCATCGATTATCATCAAAATGTTAGAATCAAAGTCAGCAGAAATTAAACAAATTGCAGCATTAATAACAAATGTTGCAGAACAAACAAATCTATTAGCCCTTAATGCGGCAATTGAAGCCGCAAGAGCAGGGGAACATGGAAAAGGATTTTCTGTTGTTGCTGATGAGGTTAGAAAGCTTGCGGAAGAAAGTAGTAATTCTGCTCATTTAATACAACATGTTACCGATAGTATTCAAAAAGAAATAAGCTCTGCGATTGACGGGATGAATAAGACAAACTCAATTGTAAGTGCAGGACTAGAAGGAACGGAAAAAACGAGTGTTGCATTTATGGAAATTTTTCAATCCATTTCCGATGTTTCAGAAAATGTAGAAGAAGTAACAAAGGAAATAGTGGAATTATCATCGAATAGCAAGGAAATGAAAAAGATTATGGAAAGTGTTCATACAATTTCATCCGAAAGCATTTCCTATACGCAAGAAACATCTGCAGCAACAGAAGAACAGCTTGCATCCATGACAGAAATGACAGATTCAGCTAAAAAGCTGTCCGAAATTGCGTCCAGACTTCAGAAAACGGTATCCCATTTCACCTTATAATTAGCTAATTATGGATAGAGTCAATCATTCTTTTGTAAAGCAAAAAATGATTGACTCTTTTTCGTTTATGAATAGCAACAATCATGTAACCATCCTTCTTCCATGTATCTACCGGAAGTTAATTTGATTTATCCTTTTGAACCGTTTGTTTCACAAGCTGGTGCCCGAATACAGATACACCTGCAGCTATAATTCCATTCGTAACTGCTTCAAAGCTAAAACCATATGCAAAAGTTGCTAACACAATAGAAGCGAGGAGAAGAATCCAAATGATGGACCAATTAGGGATAATGGGTGTTTGTTTAAGTGCATAGCCAATGATCCATAGAACCGGTACTAATATATAATAATGATCAAGTAAAAAAGACTGTAACCATTCCACAGCATTTTTCCCTCCTTTATTCCTATATTGTTAGCATATGCTAAAAAAAGAATAATGATTGTTTGCATAACGATCCCTCCCATTTGTAATCATTCTTTTTTATTCATTCCATTTAAAGGATTGGATAAAAAATCATCTTATTTTTTTCAAGGAACTGTCCTTTCTTCTACCTTCTTTCTATTTAATAAATGAAAGGAGGTGATACAGATGGCAGAAGCAATTTGGAATGAATCCAGTATGAAGATAATGTTTCAAAACGGTTTGAAGGAAAATGGGGATCCTAATTACATTACAAAGACGTTTAAAAATGTCAAACAAACGGCAACTCCTGAGCAGATGTTAGTGGTAGCAACAGGGTTAGCAACACTGGTCAGTTATACTTTGTATTCCGTTGAAAGAAATGACACAACAGACATTATTGAGTCGTAATAGACTCAAACGGCTATTAGTCTCTACTGAATGAAATAATAAAAAAGTCAGAAAGGAGAATCTTAAATGGTGAAAACATTAGAATTAACCTTTGAAACAAGTAATGGTAAGTCAACAAAGATATCCCTTGAAAGTCCTGTTGAGCCAGTGAATTCCGAACAGGTAACAACGGTTATGCAAAGTATTATTGCGGCTAACGTGTTAACTAGCACAAACGGAGATTTAGTTGCCGTAAAAGGGATACGCCTCGTCGAAAGAAATGTGACAGATTATGAGATTTAAGGAATAACGTGATATGCTCTACTAAATAATAATTGCTTCAGGGCTATTAGTATGGATACTAGTAGCCCCAAGTAATAATGCTGAGATTCTATTAGGAGGAGATTATATTGGAAGAGTTGATCCCCTTTATAAGCCAGGTAGGATTTCCAATTGTCATCAGCTTTTATTTGCTGAATCGAATTGAAACGAAACTGGATATAATGATCACATCAATTCAAAGCTTGCCTGAATTAATCAAAAAATAGAAATCTCTTATTTCTCTCTATTAATTATAATTTTTCGAAAAATGAAAGGGTTTTCTATTGACAATAATAGCTAAAAATGTTAAATTTACATTAACCGTTATTAACGTATTTAGTATGTTATTTATTGCTCGACTACTATGGTTTGAGAGATTAATAGTCCAATGCTATGCGCTGAAAATGGTAATTTAAAGATGAAGCTAGCAAAGCTTTTTTAGGAGGATTTTTTCACATGAAAAACGGTAAAGTTAAATGGTTTAACGCAGAAAAAGGATTTGGTTTTATTGAAGCGGAAGATGGAAATGATGTATTCGTTCACTATTCAGCGATTCAAGTGGAAGGCTTTAAATCTTTAGAAGAAGGCCAAGACGTTTCATTTGAAGTAGTAGAAGGTGCACGTGGACCTCAAGCTGCTAACGTTACTAAAATATAATAATAGCGATTCCTCATATAAAAAGGGTCAGACCTCAAAAAGGTCTGGCCTTTTTCTATTTTGGCTTAGAATGAATAATGATACGTGTAAAACAGAGCATTTACTTATATAGAAATAATTGGTTTCCTGCGACACCATTCCTTGTAATAGAAAATGTTTGCTATAATAATAGAATATAGCTTTTATCCTCTTGAAGAGGAAGTGAGTCCCATTAATATAGATAAGAAATTTTGAATGGGCAGCTTTAATTGTTTAATGAACCATCAGTAGGATGGAGATTCGCTTTTTTTGAATTGAATGATAGTAAAAATTAATGACTGAATTTGTTTTTAATGAACATAGAGGTGATATTGTGAAATTTATTCATACAGCAGATTGGCACTTAGGGAAATTAGTGCATGGATTATATATGACAGAGGATCAACGTTTTATGCTGCAACAATTCAAGAAGTTAGTGGAAAAAGAAAAGCCGGATGCAGTCATAATAGCAGGGGATTTATACGATCGTTCCATTCCGCCAACAGATGCCGTAAATTTACTTGATGAAGTTTTGTATTTTATCAATGTGGAGTTAAATACACCGATTCTTGCTATCTCCGGAAACCATGATAGTGCAGAACGGTTATCTTTTGGAAGTTCTTGGTATCAGAAAAATCAATTTTATTTAAATGGAAAAATCGAAAATAGTTTTGCTCCTGTGTCGTTAGCCGGGGTTAATTTCTACTTAGTACCTTATTGCGAACCTGTTGTAGTCAGAAAACTATTAGAGGATGATACAATTCTAAATCATCATGATGCAATGAAAGCGATTGTTGGTAAAATCGAAAATAATTTGAAGGCAAATGAACCAAATGTATTGATAGGTCATAGTTTTGTACTTGGCGGCAAGACGTCTGATTCTGAACGGATTTTATCTGTAGGAGGATCAGGCTGTGTTGGCGCAGAATTGTTTGAAGCATTTTCTTATACAGCATTAGGTCATTTGCATAGCCCTGATGCCATTAATCATGAAACGGTTAAATATTCTGGCTCTTTAATGAAATATTCTTTTTCAGAAGCGAAACAAAAGAAAACTGTGTCGATTATTGAAATGGATGAAAAAGGGAATTTCACACAAAAATATCATGCTCTCTCGCCGCAAAAAGACATGAGGGAGTTAGAAGGCCATTTAGAAGAACTATTACATGTTCATTTTTATCAGCAACAAAAAGTAGATGATTATTTGAAAATTACGCTGCTTGATGAAGGTGCGATACTAGATCCGATTCAAAAGCTAAGACAAGTGTATCCGAATGTACTTCACTTAGAAAGGAAAATTGAAAATAAGGATCGGAAAGAAAAGTCTGTCTTGCAGATTCAAAAGGAAGTACAGAAAAATGAACTTGAATTATTTGCATCCTTTTATGAGGAAATGACGACGGCTTCTTTTTCAGAAGAGAAAAAGGACTGGATGGCGAGTGTCATTAATCAGGTTCTAAGAGAAGAGGGACAAAAATGAGACCATTAAAACTTACGATGCAGGCATTTGGTCCATATGCCCATAAGGAAGTCGTTGATTTTACCGTTTTAGGCAATCGTACGATGTTTGTTATCTCAGGAAAAACAGGATCAGGAAAAACAACCATTTTTGATGGGATTAGTTATGCAATATACGGAAAAGCAAGTGGGGAAGATCGAAATGGTCCAGAGTTAAGAAGTCAGTTTGCTGATGATTCCGTGTTAACAGAAGTCAGTTTTGAATTTAAATTAAAGGAAAAACGATATTTAATCAGTCGATCTCCTCAGCAAGAGAAGAAAAAGGAAAGAGGAGATGGATTTACGACAATTGGCGCGAAAGCAGAGCTATTTACGTTTGATGAAGATGGAAAGGAATTACTCGTTGCATCGTCCGTCCGTGATGTAGATGAAAAAGTGAAGGAAATTATGCAAATTGATAGCAATCAGTTTCGCCAAATCCTCATGATTCCGCAAGGCGAGTTTCGCAGATTGCTTACGTCAGACAGTAAAGAAAAAGAAAATATTTTGCAGCGCTTATTCCATACAGAAATGTATAAACGTATTGAAGATAGATTAAAGGAGCAAGCGCAGGGGTTAAAAAAAGAAGTCGAGCAAAAGGTTTTATTGCGGAGTAATGCATTGTCTAAAATAGCTGCTGTATTTAATAAAGAATTAATGGAGCTGATACAACAAGGCAGTGACAACGATGTTGCTATTCTTCCACTTTTAGAGCAAGAAATAGAGTTAATGGGGGAAGAGGTAGGAAAATTACAGACGAAGCTGGAGCAAAAAAATAAAGACCGAGATGTAATTAGACAACATTTATATGAAGCGGAAGCCATTATAAAACAAATGAAGCTAAAAGAGGAGCTTTCTAACCGTTTAAAGGAGTTGGAAAGTCAAAAAAAGGAATATACTGAAATAGAATCGAAAATCGATTTGGCACAAAAAGCAGCTCTGCTTGCTCAGCAAGAGGAAATTTGCCACCATTTAAAAAAACAAATCGATGACAGCAAAACAGAAGAGAAGGAAATTCGGACCGCTTTAGAAACTATTCAAGCTCAATTAATGGAAGCGGACCAACAATATAAAGAAGAATTAGCAAAGGAAGAGGAGCGGAAGCAATTAGCTAATTACCTTGTTAGCCTGAAAAACATGGAAAAGGATGTTGTGCAATATGCAGAAGTAGAAGGGAAGCTTCTCATATTAAAAAAAGACATGGAAAACCTTGTCTCTAAACAGGAAATACTCCAAAGACAACGTAATGAGAAGGAAACAACCATTCAAAAGTTTAAAGAACGGATAAGACAATTAGACGGAATGAAGGAATTGCTTCTTGATAATAAGGACAAGATTCGAAATCTGCAAGCTCTATTAGAGCGAATAAATGATTATATAGAAGTAGCGCATGCTGGATTGAATCGAAAGGCTGATGCCGAAACGAAGAAACAAATCCTAGAGAATACTTTGAGGAGATTTGAGGATGCAAAGATATTAGTAGAAGAGCTAGAGAATAAGTGGATTGCCAATCAATCGGTTATTTTAGCAGCTAGCTTAAAGGAAGAGGAAGCTTGTCCAGTATGCGGAAGCATGCATCACCCAAGCCCTGCGGCAAATCTGCTTCATGATGAAGAATTCTCTGAGGAAGATCGCAAAAGTGCAAAAAAAGATTTCGAGATAATAGACAAGGAAAAAACGAAAGCGGAAGCGGCTTGGCTTGAAGCAAATTCGCAATGGAAATGGTTAGCGGAAGAGGCGCAAACTAAGCTGAAGAAGGTTGTCGATATTTATCCTTCGTTTACAGAGAAGGATAGCTCAATTGCAGCAAATTCGATTAAAAATCAGCTCCAGGAAATAAGTCTAGAACAAAAGAAATTAGAGGAACAAACAGCGGAGTTAGAAAAAATGAAGCAATCGCTCTCAGATATGGAGGGACAATTCCAGGAAGTGCTAGCTCAGCTGGAAAAAACAGCTGAGGTGCTACAAGGAACAACAATTGAATATACAGAGCAAAACACAACTTTGAAAAAAATGAAAGATACAATTCCTTCCGACTTGCGGGAATTATCTAAGTATAAAAAAGTGTGCCAGGACAGCTCTCTGCAATTAGAAAAACTGGAAGCTCGATTTGCAACGGCGCAAGAAAAGGTGCAGTACACGAAAGAAAAATGGCAAAAAGAGTCGGTTCGTTTAGAAAGTATCGAAAAACAAATCAAGCAGTTATCTGATAACTTACAGACAGAAAGAGATATTTTCTTAGAAAGAATGGCAAAGCAAGGTTTTCCATCCTATCGCTCGTATGCAGAAAGCAAACTGGATGATCAAAAAGTCGAGCAGCTCAAGGCAGCGCTACAAGCATATCGCGAAGAGTGTCGTTCTGTTTCTGATCGATTAAAGGATTTAGAAGAAGCTCTTAAAGATATAATTGTTCCAAATATGGAGGAGCTGCAGACCAAACTAACAGCTATTATGGAAGAAGCAAATCAAGTACAGCAAGAATATACGAATATGCTCATAAAACAAAAAGAAAATAAAGAAATCCAGAATCAAGTAGTCGAAATAAATCGGAAGGTAAAAGAACTAGAAAACCAATTTAAGCTTGTCGGTCACTTATATGATATTTCAAGAGGGCAAAACGCACAGCGAATTACATTTGAACGATATGTACTTGCATCCTTCTTAGATGAAATTTTGCTACAAGCGAATAGCAGACTTAATAAAATGACAAGTGGCCGGTATCAGCTTGTCCGAAAAAGTGATCGCTCAAAGGGAAATGTGCAAAGTGGCTTAGAGCTACTCGTATTTGATCAGTATACTGGACAAGAAAGACATGTTAAAACCTTGTCCGGAGGGGAAAGCTTTAAGGCAGCATTATCATTAGCACTTGGTCTTTGTGATGTCGTGCAAAATTTTGCTGGCGGAATTTCCCTTGAAACGATGTTTATTGATGAAGGCTTTGGAACATTAGACCCAGAGTCATTAGATCAAGCAATTGAAACACTGATGGATATCCAAAGCTCAGGTCGATTAGTTGGAGTAATATCCCATGTTCCTGAATTAAAAGATCGAATGGAAGTTAGACTAGAGGTAATTGCAGGACAAACTGGAAGTACCACGCGCTTTGAATATTTACGATAAACAGAAGGGCGTTGTAATTGGTTAAAGCGGTGCCCGATTTAGCGTTGGGAAAGAGAAAAGGTAAACGAAGTTACCTGGTATCTTTCTCGCATTATTTGAAATCATTTACAGATATCAAAAAAATCATTTAAAACATCATCAGAAGCTGGGAGCATTATTTTGCGAAATAAAAGAAAGAAACGTGGGAGAACCATCTTTATATTTTTAATTTTTATCTTTATTCTTCTATTATATTGGAAATTAAATCAGCCAGAATATAGTGATGTACCAATGCCTACTGAAATGAATCCAGTTGTAAACGAAAAGAAAGACATTCTTGTTCAGAAGGCTGGAGATATTGGAATTCGTGTAGTGATTACAGAAGACTTTAGAAGTGTAGAAGAACAGGACCGTTTATATGAACAAGGAAGAACGACAGAAGGTTCAATCGTAACCTATGCAAAGGGTGGGGAGTCCTATCATAATTATGGATTGGCTATAGATTTCGCTCTTTTGGATATTAATGGGGTAGTCATCTGGGATATGAATTATGATGGCAATGGAAATGGCAAAAGTGATTGGTCTGAAGTAGTGAAGATAGCTAAAGCTTTGGGTTTTCAATGGGGAGGAGACTGGGCTAACTTTAAGGATTATCCACATTTTCAAATGGATTTTGGATTAACGATTGAAGACTTGCAAAAAGGCAAAAGACCTGAATAAAAAAAGGAGGATGACTCATAATAATTGGAGTCATCCTCTTTTTCTTACAAAATTTTTAAACTAATTCACTTAGTAAATAATGATAAATTAATTCTCCTGTTGCCTCAACAGAAGTAAAGTGAGTACGTTCATAGGCATGAGAGGAATCGATTCCAGGACCGATTAATGCATGTTTGATATCATGTCCAGAACGGATTGCAGCAGAAGCATCTGAGCCATAATATGGATAAATATCTAATTGATACGGAACCTCATGCTTATCCGCTAATTGGACAAGATGTTTTCTTAAAGCATAATGGTACGGTCCGCTGGCATCTTTTACGCAGATGGATACTGTGTACTCGTCTGTTGATTGCCCGTCTCCCATTGCTCCCATGTCTACGGCCATATATTCAACTGTTTCTACAGGTATATTTGAGTTTCCTCCGTATCCAATTTCCTCATTATTGGAAAGAAGGAAGTTTGTCGTATATGGTAATTCAATGTTATTTTCTTTAATCTGTTTCATTAATAACAAAAGAATTGCAGCACTTGCTTTATCATCTAAATGTCTGGATTTAATGAATCCAGAAGGTGTAATTTCTACACGTGGATAAAAAGAAACAAAGTCACCTACAGAAATGCCGAGTTTTTTCACATCATCTTGATTTTTCACGATTTCATCAATTCGAACTTCCATATTACTTTGATTACGTTCTGCAGTTCTAGCTTCTTTATATACATGGACAGATGCTTGGTGAAGGAGGATGGTTCCTGTATATGTCTTGCCTGAAGAAGTTTCAATTACACAATTTTCTCCTTCAATGCTGTTGTATGTAAAACCGCCAATTAAATCTAAGCGAAGTCTACCATTTGGCTTGATTTCTTTTACCATTGCTCCAAGTGTGTCGACATGGGCAGTAAGCATGCGCTGCTTGTCTGTAATTTTACCAGGGATCGTTGCAATCAAGCCACCCTTATTATTTTTATACGTAGAAATATTGGCAGCTTGTAAATATTCCTCCATTCGTTGAATAATTGCTTCTGTATTGCCTGATGGACTTGTAACATTCAATAATTGCTCTAATAAAGCTAAATACTCTGTTTGATCAATATGTATCAAGTGAAATTCCTCCTTTTACTATCTATTCCATTATACTATTAAAAAAATGAATATTAAATAAGCTCGTTCGCTGTTTGGCTAACTTCCTAACAGGGTAGAAAGAGAGTGTTTGTGAGTATTTACCATTTTCTTTTTGAAAAAAATCTGCTATTATTCATTCTTGTCGAAAAAACACAAAACTTGTTCTTTTGTCCCTTTTTTTCGTATAAATATAGATATTGCTGGAAATATTCATTAATTTAATGTAAGATGTGATTAATTTGAAATCTACTCCATTGTAAATTTACATTAAAAGGAAGTAAAAGAAATAACTAATTTGTAAATGATGTGATATAATGGATTACGTCATTTTCATTTAGCTGCTACTTCAGGATGAACAAAAAGAAGGGTAGTATCATATGTAAATAGAGTAGCTCTATTTAAGGGAAAATAAACAAATTACATTAAAAAATTGTAAATTTTGAATTGAGGTGAACGGGATTGAAAGGTACAGCAGAATTATTTCGTAAATTTTTAGCAAAACATTCTTCTTTCTTTTTAATCGCCATATTTTTATTTTGGATGAAAACGTATATAGGATATAAGGTAGAGTTTAGCATAGGTGTAGAAGGACCTATGCAGGAATTTCTATTATTTATTAATCCGTTAAGCTCCGCACTGCTCTTTATCGGACTTGCTTTATTCGTTAAGGGAAAATTACAACCTGTATATATTACGATTAATACAGCATTAATGTCAGCTCTATTATATGCAAACATTGTGTATTATCGCTTCTTTACAGACTTTATAACCGTTCCTGTTGTTATGCAGGTGAAAGTGAATGGCGGACAATTAAGTGATAGTATTTTATCGCTACTTAAGCCATATGATATTCTTTATTTCCTAGATGTTATTATTTTAATCGTATTATTAGCAACAAAAGCGTATAAACCTACTATACAAAAAAATAGAAGAGCAGCAAAATCTGTTTTTGCGCTAGCGATTTTGACATTTGTTATTAACCTAGGTTTAGCAGAGGCAGACCGCCCGCAATTATTAAGTCGTTCATTTGATAGAAACTATTTAGTGAAATATTTAGGTGCTTATAACTTTACTGTATATGACATCGTGCAAAATGCTAGATCTGAAAGCCAAAGAGCATTGGCAGACAGTAGTGATATTACAGAGGTGCAAAACTATATTAGTGCCAATTATGCAGAGCCAAATGATAAATATTTTGGGGTAGCAGAAGGTAAAAACGTAATTTATGTTTCATTAGAATCATTGCAAAGCTTTATTATTAATTACAAATTAAATGGGGAAGAAGTAACACCATTTTTAAATTCATTAATTGAAGATGAGAATACGTTCTATTTTGATAATTTCTTCCACCAAACAGGACAAGGGAAAACATCAGATGCTGAGTTTATGATGGAGAATTCCTTATACGGAATGTCGCAAGGGGCTGTTTTTGTAAACAAAGCACAAAATACTTTACAAGCAGCACCAGCAATCCTTAAAGGGGAAGGATATACTTCAGCTGCGTTCCATGGTAATTATAAGACTTTCTGGAATCGTAATGAAATGTATAAAACAATTGGATACGATTATTTCTTTGACGCAGAGTATTATGATATGTCAGAAGAAAATACGAAAAACTATGGAATGAAGGATATACCTTTCTTTGAACAGAGTATGCCTTTATTAGAAGGATTAAAGCAGCCATTCTATACAAAGTTCATTACTTTATCTAACCACCATCCATTTGAAATGGATGAAGGCGATACGGACTTCCCGGCAGGTGATTTTGGAGATAGCGCGGTAAACCATTATTTCCAATCTGCTCATTATTTAGATGAATCAATCCGTTTATTCTTTGAAGACTTAAAGGAATCTGGATTATATGATAATACAGTTATCGTTATGTATGGTGACCACTATGGTATTTCTGAGAACCATAATAAAGCAATGGCACAAGTACTTGGTGTTGATGAAGTAACACCATTTATGAACACACAACTACAACGGGTACCATTATTTATTCATGTACCAGGCGTAGAAGGAAATGTAGTAAGCAAATTTGGTGGCGATGTAGATGTAATGCCAACATTAATGCATCTTCTTGGTATTGATACAAAGGATTATTTACAAGTTGGTTCAGATTTACTTTCAGAAGAACATCGTGAAACAGTTCCATTTAGAAATGGTGACTTTGTTTCCCCAACACTTACAAAAATTGGTGATAACTATTATAATGCCGATGGTGAATTAGTTGATGCAGAACAAGGCACTGAACAAGCAGAAGCGGCAGCTGCAGAATTACAAGCATCTGACAGCATTGTTATGAAGGATTTATTAAGATTCCATACACCAAATGGATACACACCGATTAATCGTGAAGATTATAATTATATTAAAGGCTCTTCAACAACAACTGAAACTAAAGGGTCAGTCGAAGAATAAACGCAAAAAAAATCTCTTTCCAAATGGAAAGGGATTTTTTTTTGCGTTTATAAGCGCTATAATTGTTCAAAAATTTTTCACTAATATCTTTCAAAAAAAGGCTTGCGGGTTAAGTAGGATGAGAGTATGATAACTATGAATATTTCAGAAATTGAAATAATTTTGATGAGAAAAAGGATGATATAGGAATGATGGAATCAGAACAGACGAATTCAGAAAATGAAAGGCTAAGCATTAAGAATGGTGTTTACACAACGCTAATATTGAACATCTCTAATAATTATTTTCCTCTCTTTGCTATAAGTGTTTTAGGGGCAACCAATTATCAAGTTGGGTTAATTAGTTCACTACCGCAATTTATTGGCATGTTCGCGATGATGGTTGGTTCATTGATCATTAATCGACTTCAGGAGAAGAAGATGTTTACCGTATATTCTTTTTTAGCTGCAAGGCTTTTTCTAGTTGGTATTGCATTAGTTGTTTTTATACCTGATAAATATCAAGTGATCGTCTTTATTGTTTTGGTCGGACTTATGAATTTTCCTTTTTCGTTCGCTAATTTAAGCTGGCAGGCATTTATTGGTGACATTATTCAAGAAAATAGACGAAGTGGCTTTTTTAGTACGAGAAATAAAATGATGACGTTAATTGGTATGATCTCTACTTTTTTTATTGGTATATTTCTTCAGTTTTTTGATAAAACAGATTCTATGCCATATGTTGTTTTGTATTTTTTAGCATTTATATTTGGATTGTTGGAGCTGCATTATTTAAAACAGCATGTGGAGCCGAAAAAGCAAGAATTGCCAAAGGAAAAATCTTCATTATTCGGTATTTCTGTTTTTAAAAATAAATCTTTTTTGTATTTTATCATTAGTGCCTTGTTTTTTAATTTTGCTTGGCAAATGTGTTGGACCTTATTTAGTATCTATCAAATAAAATACGCTGGTGCGACAGGATTATGGATCAGTTTGTTTGCCGTTGCTAATTCTATTGGTCAAATTATTAGTTTTAAATGGTGGGCAAGAATGGCAGATAAACATTCCAATGCAAAGATGCTTATTTTAGTATCGATAGGAATGGCGGTCGCTCCTTGCATAACGATTGTTTCAACAAATTTAGTTTTTCTCGTAATTACAAATATATTTGCTGGTTTATTTGTCTCTGGAACTGTCTTAATGTTGTTTAATCAATTATTGGATGTGACAACAACGGATAACCGCGGTTTATGTATTTCTAATTATAATATATTACTTGCTTTTGTTGCCTTTATCGCACCGCAATTTGGCGTCTTTCTCTTGGAAACAACGAATATTTATACAGCTATGAATATTTCAGGATTTTTAAGAGCTTTTAGTGGGATATTTTTCTTTTTCCTTTATTTATATTTGAAGAGAAAAGAAGGGGTTACCTTTAAACGGAAAATGGCAAAAATATAAGTGCACATAATAAATCCCATATCCGTAAAGGATATGGGATGTCTATTCTTATTATAGTGGAAAATTGATTGAAGATATGTTAAAATAAATGAATCTTTTAGTGATATCATTTTAATAAAAATATTTATAAATTATCTATTATAATAATATCACATAGTTATTCTGCTTGTCAAGATAATTGATTAGGGGTGGAAGCAATATGAGCAAAAAAGAAGCGGAAGAAAAAGTCCAAGAACAAAAGAGAATAAATTTTGTACGAAAAGAAATCGATGATAAGCTGAAATTAATGGAACAAGACATCCATTCTATTGGCGGGGATGTAACGCAATTACGTTCTACCTTCTGGGAAGATGTTACGGTTAACCTCGATGAACCAGATGATGTAATCGAAACATTTACGAGTATTAAGCAGCAAGCAGAACTACTTGGAGAACGTGAGCGAACGTATGGGCAGATTCATCAACAGCAGAAGGTTCTTCAAAAACTGAAAGACTCTCCTTACTTTGGCAGAATTGATTTCGATGAGGTCGGAGAAGGAACGGAAGAAATTTATATCGGTATTGCTTCTTTTATGGATAAAACGAATGAAACATTTTATATATATGATTGGAGAGCTCCAATTTCCAGTGTCTATTATGATTATTCGCCAGGACCAGCGTCCTATCAAACGCCGGGGGGGAAAATAGACGGTGAATTATTGTTAAAAAGGCAATTTATCATTCGTGATGGGAAACTAATCAGTCTATTTGATACTGGAGTTACGATTGGAGATGAGCTACTGCTTGAAGTACTTGGCAATAATGCCAATTCCATGATGAAATCAATTGTTGCGACGATTCAAAAGGAGCAAAATCAAATTATCCGCAATGAAAAGAGTAAGTATTTACTGGTACAAGGTGTAGCAGGGAGTGGAAAAACATCTGCAGCATTACAACGTGTTGCCTATTTGTTATATAAGCATCGAGATACATTGAAATCAGATAATATTATGCTTTTTTCACCCAACCCTCTATTTAATAGCTATGTTTCTACGGTATTACCAGAGCTTGGGGAAGAAAATATGCGCCAGTCCACTTTTTTTGAATATTTACAGTCACGAATCGGAAAATCTTTTCAAGTAGAGGATTCCTTTTCCCAATTAGAATATTTATTAACGGAAACAGATTCCGATAAAAAGCAAAGTAGATTAAAAAGTATTCAATTTAAAAGTAGTGTAGAGTTCAAAGCGCTGATCGACAATTATTTAGAAGGATTACATAAAGATGGTATGCTATTTAAGGATATTGTTTTTCGCAAAAAAGTGTTTATATCAAGTGAAGAAATGACGAGGAAATTTTATGAGATGGAAAGCCATATCTCCATTCCAAACCGAATGCAATTATTAATTGAATGGGCCCAAAAAGAAATGAAAAAGCACGCAAAAGCGGAAAGAAAACAGCGCTGGGTTGATGATGAAATTGAATTGCTGGATAAAGAGGAGTACTTGGAAGCATTTCATGCAGCAGAAATGAAAAATGGTAAAGAACAAGAATTCGATTATTTTGATCAAGAGGAAAAGTTTTTACGGAAAATTATTGTCAATAAATATTTTAAGTCTATTTATGCAGCCATTAAAAAATTGCGCTTTATTGATGTTTCTGCAATGTATAGACGTATTTTTCAATTAAGCTGTCCGGAACAGCTAACAAAGGATGAATGGCATAAAATTGGAGAGCAAACGATTTCAATCCTGAACCAAAGAGTATTATCGTATGAAGATGGAACACCTTTTGCCTATTTAAAGGATAAGATTGAAGGGAAAAAATCTACGTCGGGCATTCGTCAGGTATTTATTGATGAAGCACAAGATTATTCTGATTTTCAAATTAATTACTTAAAAGAACTTTTTCCGAATAGCAAGATGACGCTTCTTGGGGATATTAACCAAGCAATCTATGCCCATCAACATAATGAGATAGTCGGTAATGGAGAAAGGGAAGATGTAGAAAGTATTGTATTAATGAAAAGCTATCGATCGACAAAGGAAATAGTTGAATTTACAAGAGGGCTTGCTGTAAATGGAGACAAGATTGAACCATTTAATCGCCATGGAGAAAAGCCGAATATAGTAAGTGTTATGGATTCAACTAAGAAATTAGACGATTTATTAGTACGAATCGTAGACTGGAAGAATAACGGCTATAAAACGATAGCAATTATTTGTAAAACGATTAAAGAAAGCAGCCAAGTGTACGATTTGCTTAACCAGAAACTAGATGTTCGTTTTATTCAAAAAGGGACTACGTCATATGAAAAGGGCATTTCCGTTATTCCTGCATATCTTGCCAAGGGGATAGAATTCGATGGGGTTATTCTTTATAATGCTTCAAGCTATCAGGGCGATTTAGAAAAAGAACTGTTTTATACCGCCTGTACTAGAGCGATGCACGCATTGGCAATGTATACAGAAGAAGGTAATCTTAATCCTTATTTTGAGAAGATAAAGAAAGAGACTTATGAACTGATTGAAGTAAGATAATATTTTTCATAGAAGGAGTTAATTGCTGTTAGAAGTGATTGAATCTAATTAAAAAAACTGAGCAGCCTGAATACACGTAGACCCCACAAAAGCGATGTGTATTCAGGCTGTGACTTTAATTAGTACATATCTTTGATGAATATTCTAGTTAGAAAGCTCGCTATCATGATTTTTGATTGCTTACCAAACTTCTGCAAGTTCAAACCAATAATGGCAAATGGTTTCTAGGCCTTTATCGTAATTTTCTAGATGGAAATGCTCATTTGGAGCGTGGAAATTTTCGTCTGGAAGTCCAAATCCCATTAATACAACAGGCAGGTTTAATATTCGGTCAAATACTGCAACTATTGGAATAGAACCTCCGCCACGTGTATAAGAAGTTGGTACTTTGTATACTTTTTCATACGCTTTTCCAGCTGCTTGAATCGCTTTATGATCAAATGGCGTAACAAAAGGAGTACCTTTATCAAATAACTGAATCGTTACTTCCACACCCTTTGGTTTATGTGCCTCAATATGTTTCTCTAATAATGCAACAATTTCCTCTGGATCTTGTGCTGGAACAAGTCTACATGTAATTTTTGCACTTGCTTCAGAAGGGATAACAGTCTTAACTCCTGTTCCTTGAAAGCCACCTTTAATTCCATTGAGTTCAAGAGTTGGACGAACCCAAAGTCGTTCAATTGTGGAAAATCCTTCTTCGCCGAAAAGAGTAGGAGAGCCTGTTTGCTCGATAAAAGAGTCATCTGAAATTTGTAATGCTTCAAATGCTTCCTTTTCTTCCTTTGTTAAAGGGGTCACACGATCATAAAATCCTTCTACTGCAATTACTCCATTTTGATGATGAAAGCTTGCTAATAATTCGCTTAATGCTGCGATTGGATTTTGAATGGCTCCTCCAAATAAACCAGAATGAAGATCACTTTTTGGTCCTTTAACATGAATTTCCATGCCGCATAAACCACGAAGACCATAGCATATTGTAGGTTTCCCTTGTTCGATCATACCAGTATCAGAAATAACAATAACGTCAGCACCTAATAGCTCCTTGTTTTCTTCTACAAATTTAGGTAAGGTAGGGCTACCAATTTCCTCTTCTCCTTCTATGCAAAATTTGATATTTACAGGTAGAGAGCCTGTTGTTTTTAGAATCGCTTCAACTACTTTAATATGCATGAAAACTTGTCCTTTATCATCACTTGCCCCTCTTGCATATAGCTTCTCTTCTCGTATTTGTGGGAAAAAAGGGGGAGTATCCCATAATTCAAGTGGATCGACAGGCTGCACATCATAATGCCCATATACTAAGACAGTTGGTTTTCCTTCTGCATGGAGCCAGTCGGCATAAATAACTGGGTTACCATTAGTCTGATAGATGGAAGTATTTTCTAAGCCTGCATCAGAAAGGGATTGGACCAACCATTCAGCTGTTTTTTTAATATCCTCTTTATGCTCAGGAAGGGCACTGATACTTTCTAATGATAAAAAGGCGAATAATTCCTCCAACTGGTCTTTTCTATTCTCTTTTAAATAATCTTCAATCATTTTCATTCATTTATTCCTCCAATTATTTCGATATCAAAAATAAATTCGCTCAAGTTTGGGGAATATCCTCTTTTTTAGAAAATAAAATATATTGAAAAATCGAATTGGATAATGTAAACTTACACTATTAGTTAAAATAGTTAAAAAGTTTAGGTGGAAAGGATGCAGGGGATGCAAAAAAACACGATTGCTCTTTTTAATCGCATATTAGAATTATTATATTCGAAACAATACATATCGGACGAGAGTTATACAGACATAACCGCTGGGTTTAAGCGCTATTTAGCGGATGAAGAGAAAAGAGTAAGGGAGGCAGGGGAAACCAAGCAAAAGGAAGCAGTAAAAAAAGATATGGAAAAGAAAGAGCCGGTAAAACAAAAGAAAAAGTATACGGCTGAACAGTTGCGTGAACGGAATATAGGGGTGATGCTTTACTTAGGCGTAGCGCTCTTGCTAATAGGCGGATTAGTCGTAGCCACAAGCAATTGGGACTCCATGGCTGGGTGGATGAAAGCAGTATCTATCTTTTTTGTGTCGATTCTCTTTTTTGGGGTCGCTTTATTATCGAAAAAAATCATTAAGATTGATCATACTGCATTTGCTTTCTTTCTCCTTGGGAGTCTATTCCTTCCAATTGGCTTTGTTTCGATTAGCTTTTTTCAGCTAGCAGGAGATTACCTTTCTATGTATGGAGAAGGACGATATTTACTAGGAGTAATCGCGGGATGCGTGCTATTCCCCGTTTATGTTGCATTAGCTTTCTATTTAAAGTCTCGTTTATATAAAGTACTAACGATTGGGACAGTAACTGGGACGGTTGCTTTTTTACTTGCCTTTTTACCGTTATCCCAAGATGGATTTTTCTTACTTTTGATAGTCTATCAATTTATAACAGTATATGTTTTATTAAAGCATCATCATTTGAAATGGATTCAATATTTTCATGAGGAGCTTACTCCCATTGTCCAAGTACAATTAATCTTAACTGCTTTATTTATGACCTTTCTTTTTGATAATAGTGTAGTAAATGGTTTTTACTATTTGGTCATTAGTGCTCTATTTATGATGACAGTAGCGTTGACGAAAAGAAAACATGATCATTTTCTCATAACGATTGCCATTTCTTTTGGTCTTTATCGAATTTTCACCTACCCATTTCTTGAAGATTTATTACCAATCGCTTTTGCTTGTTTTAGTATTATCCTTCTTTCTTTTGTTTTTATCTTAAAAGGAAAAATGGAATGGGGAAGGGTTTGGGAGTTTACAAGCTTTATTATTGCTCTTTTAACGTTTTTAGTTACGATTATTTTTTATGGGGAACTTTTTCTCGATGGAAGTATGTATTTAGTGTTTGCTTATCTCTTATTGGCAGTAGAATTTTTGCTTTTATCGAAAAGACTAGCATATACCTTAATTCGATATTTGCCAGTTTTCTTTTTAAACTTAGCATTATGGAATATTGCTGCACTCCTTCAGTTAATAAACGACGTCGACAGTATTTTCCTCGTCAGCTATGGGATAAATATAGTCTTATTATTTATACTCGGAATTTATAATAAAGGGCATTTTTTACAAATTATTAGAAGGCCATCCGCTCTATATAGTGTTTGTTGGATGGCAATTCTTGCTTTTCTAGCAACCGTGATTTTTATTGGTAAGTGGTATATTCCATTTATGATAGGAGGATTAACGCTAAGTCTGTTTGCTGGAAAGAACTTGGTAACGAATAAAACATATAAGCAATTCCTTTCCTATGTCATTCCGATTACTGTATTTGGCGTTTATTTTACGGCAGCAGAGGCCATCCGAATTTTACAAGAACAGGGACTTCCTTTATCGATTGCTGTAGCGAGTATACTCACTATCTTATCAGGGAGTCTGTATGAAAGAATGGATAAGAAGATGGGGAGAATTGGCTATTTCCTTGGCCAAATCATGTATGGGTTTGGTTTACTTTTCATTTTTGAAACCTTTTATATGAACAAATGGGTTACAACAGGGTTGTTTTTATTGTCAATACTTGTATTTTATGACCTGTATCGAAAAATCAAGCATATTCTAGTTTCTTGGTTAATTAGTCTTGTTAGTTTGATTAGTTATTTTGCCCTAGTCGATTCTATTTGGAGTAGTGGGAGTTTCCTTTTTGAAACGTTAATGAAATATGGGTGGATAGGGCTGTTTGTGATTGCATTTGGCTTGAAAAATACACCATTTAGACTTCCATTCCTGACGATTTCCCATATGTATATAATAGGAAGTATTGTCATTGATCGTTTGTTTATAGGAAATGATTCCTTTCTTCCGTTTATCTTTTCGTTTATTGCCTATAGCATTAGTGTGTATTTGGTTGCGAATAAATATGGAAAAATGGTTTTTCGCTATGGGAGTTACCTATCCAGTTATCTCTTTTTTGCGACGATTATCTCTATTGATTTTGCCGGGGGAAATTCTTATAGTCTCGCATTTCTGATTCTGTCGATCGTTTTATTTATTGGTTATTTCGTTGTCAAGGAAAAAGCAGAGCTTATCTACTTTTTCTTACCATTTAGCATAATAGGGATTATCTTTTGGTTGTTTGCGACACCGTTTACAGTGGTAACTTATTTTGTTATCTTGATTTATCTTGCGGTTGTGCTGATTATGATTCATAGAGAAAAGCTACATCTTTTCTCACTAGCTGGAGTAGTTTTGCTGCTTATTAATAATGAAATACTGATGTATGCGAAGAACTTTATCTCATTTGATCGCTATTTATTTTCTAGCGTTTGGGCAGTCTTATTTCTGTTTTTAAGCACAACCATTTATTCTTCGATATTTAAATGGAAGGATAGAGGGGAAAAGTGGATTGATTTTTATCTTTTTGGAAGTATAATCTCTACATTATCCTTGTATTTAATGGATACAATCTTCAAAATGGATATCGTAATACCAGGCTTGATTCTATTTTTCCTTATCTTGATCCAGATTAAAAGAGTGGGGAAAGAAATCCAATGGATTCCTAAGCTTGCTAGCTTATTTTTATTGTTATTGCCGTATTATTCCTTCCTCACGATTATTTCCATTCAGAAATATATTGTGACAGAATTAGTTGTATTACCGTGGATTGTCATTATGATTGGCACGAAGAAAATAATAAAAAATCAGAAGGAGACATTAGGTTATTTGGAATGGGGAGTTGTTAGCATCATCGCCCTTATATTAGCAATCGATGGATATCTTTCCCATACTATTTACGACGCTATAATATTGGGCGGCCTTGCCGTTATTTCCATTCTTTCAGGATTTTATTTCCGATATAAATCCTATTTCTTTGTTGGTATTGGTGTATTAGTTCTGAATGTATTGTTACAAACAAGGCCATATTGGGGCAATTTCCCATGGTGGGTGTATTTATTAATTGCAGGATCGATTCTTATTATGATTGCAAGTATTTACGAAATGCAAAAGCAAGGCAAGCAGCCAAAAGCTGTGACAAAGCTGCTTGATTGGAAAAATAGATTGCTGTTATTTTTAAAGACATGGAAATAATAGAGTGGCCTGAACGGTATAAAGATCAGGCCTTATTTTCCAACTAAATCGCTTGTTTTTACTAATTCTGCCGTTACGATATATCTCTTCGGTGCGTTTCCAATAAACGAAAATGGATAGCAAGTAGTTAACGTGAGGATTGGTCTAGATTTTGGGCTAAGAATGGTAGTGTCATTCGATGCTACAATGGAAAACTTTGTGATCTTATATTCATAATCTATTTCCGATGTTTTGAGGATTACTGAATCATTCTTAGCTAAATCCTTTAGAAATCGAAAATAAGTATCACGATGTCCTGATAATACGACGTTATTGTTTTCGCCAGGTAAAGCGCTCTTCCGATAATGACCAGCACCTTTTTCTAAAATCTTTGCACTTGTACCTTCATAGACGGGAATACTCTTCTTTTTACTTGGAATAATGATAGCTCCAATTTTTTCTCCTGGTTTTACCATTTGTAAATTGCCTGTCATCTGTCTGCTTTGTTGGAGGGCAGGCTGCCTTGTAATGGTATCAGTTTCCCTATAGCTAGCAAAAACATAAAGAACCAGCAATAATCCTATCAAAATGAAGAGTTGCCCAAGCTTCTTACTGTTATTTTTCATATGATGCTTTCCTAAAGGTTAAAAACATACCAATCAATAATAATATATACCCAATACAGAAAATGACAGGGAGGGGAGAAGCTGTATTTGGTAGCTGGGCTGCATAGAGAGTACCTAATTCTTCCGTTACTTCGGTCAACGCTACCATTTTATCCACTGCTTCAACAGAGGAAATCATGTCTTGTGTCACGACTGCGTCTCCAATTAAAGTATCGCTTCTAGCATTATATAATTCAATGGCGATGGTTGTATCCAAATGTTGATGAAACAGGTCGTTCAATGTAAGCTCTTTTCTTTTTCCATTATCATCAATGCTAATTAAGACTGGCTTCATTGCAGTTGTCGTAAAAAAATCTTGCCAAAAATGATTTAATGCTTGACTGTCTTTGTCACTTATCCCGCTTTCCTGATCCATCGCTTGGAATGTATTTAATTGTTCTTTCCATTCTGCTACTTTTGCTGCTAAAAGGGAAGGGTTTTGTTTATTTAAATGACCGTAAAATTGTTGTTTTTCTTTGTCATCTAACCCGATATTTTCAAGAAACTTTTCTAATTGAAGCATTTTCTCTTCATGATTTTTATAAAAATCAATGGCTACCTCTAAATCTTCTAAAAACCAAAAATCTTCTACACTTTCATGAAAACCTGCTAATAATATATCCAATTCTTCTCTTGTCATTGTATTTTGGACAAGCAGATGATCAAGATTTGTAGGCGTGATTGGCGTCCCAAGCTGCCTTTCCAATAGATGAATATTATCAAAATCATGAACCTTTAATCCTTTAAAGGTTAAATATTCTTCTAAATCATCTGTTGTCCAGCCGAGTTTATTAGCTAAAGTCTCTACTTCCTTATTGCTTGGAGAGGCGAAAACAGGTGCCACTTGCAGGAATATCCCACAAAAGAGAAGTAGAGAAGTAAGAATTTTTCGCATTAACACAAACCTCCTCCACATATATATTGGTAGTGTTTGTCAATTTATGAAAATAATACGTGAATAAGAAATTATATTATTGGAGATCGAAAAGGCAGTGAAAATGAAAAAAGGTTTCTGCTTTTAGCAAAAACCAAAATGCAATTAACAAGCACACTTAAGTTAACAAAAAGTGGGGATTTTTCAAGTAAACCCACTTATTTAAACTGAAGTGGAGGAGAGATAATAGATATTAGTTTAATAGGTGAGCAATAATGCAATAGGTATAGCAAAAAAATAAAGATATCAGCCAGAGCGAGGCAAGTATCAGCCAAACACCAACCAACCATCAAAAAGGCAGAAACTTTATTGCAGATTCTGCTTATAAAATGATTAATAGACTAAGCTTCAAGATCCCGAGATTTCGTTACTCAGTCTTGGTTCGTGACCAGAATGCTCAAACGGTACCTTTCCAGGATTTTAATGGATGTTTAACTCTGATAACTAAGTGGATTGTCGACACATCATATAGACGCTAGTATTTTCTTCCATTAATAGTGTATTATTTAGTCAAATCTAATTCATAATGATAAAATTGTGTATCTTGTTTATATCCATTCTTTTCATATAATCTTTGAGCAGTATAATTATCTGGAGCTGTACTGAGACTTAAGCTTTTGGCATTTGTTTTCATTGCGTATTCTTTGGCACTTTGTAAAAGCATTTCGCCAATTCCTTTCTTTCTTGCTTTTTTCTCAACATATAGATCATTTAATATCCAAGTTTTTTTCATAGATAATGATGAATAGGAAGGATAGAGTTGCGTAAATCCGACATAGTTATCTTTGTCCTGAACGACTATTATTACGGATTGATTCCTTTCCATACGTTCTTTTATAAAAGTTATGGCACTCTCTATATCGGATCCTTGTTTATAAAACTGCCGATACATATTAAATAAATTTGCCACTCCTTCTAAATCTTCGATTGTAGCTTGATATATTCTCATCTTACTCTCACCTCATTAAGTGTTTTTTACAATTAATCATATATTAAATCGTTAATAATATATTTTCTGTCGTATTTAAGCATACCTATGTTACAAGTCCATATTAATTGTTCGTCCAGGAGTAAATTTTACAGTCTCATTCAATATGTTTTCTTTTGCCGTAATGCTACTTGGAGAAATTTTATAAATAGCTGTTTTACTCCCTAGTGTAGGAGTGTATTTTTCTAAATGGGATTTAGCCAGTGGTTTTTCATAGTATCCAGGTACATATTTATTTAGCTTAGCTTGCATGACATCTCGGCTTTCGTTGAGATCTTCTAGTAGTTCAACTTTCCCAAATATGATTACACTTATATAGGCGGTATCTACTTTAGCTGGAATCGGGTTGCTCATAACGCCGCTTGCTTCACTGACAGTAAAGCAAGCATGATTGTTTTTACGGATAATCGTCGTTTTTCTTCCTTCACTGGCACCGTGAAAGTATAGGCAATCATGGAACCATACATAATTTAGTGGGATCACATAGGGGAGATGCTCATCTACTAATCCGAGATGGCCAATATTTGTATTATGTAAAAATTCATTGATTTTTTCTTTATCCGTCACTTCCCTTGTCAATTGTCGCATTTCATTCATATTTTCAACCTTCCCTTCCATTTATTGTTCCTTCATTTTAAAATAAAAATAGTCATTTCAATAGGAACAGTTTAAGATGATTTAATAGGTACAGATCGAAAAAATTGATTAGGAGGGAAGACAGTGAATATTGCCATTCATTTGCATAAAGATAGTAATGAACCAGTATATATGCAATTGTATCACTATTTTAAGACAGAAATCTTGGCAGGAAAGATAGAAGCAGGAACAAAGCTACCATCGATTCGTTACTTAGCTAGTGTTTTGCATATTAGTAAAAATACGGTGATTGATGCATACCAACAATTATGGACAGAAGGGTATGTAGAGAGCAAAGAGAAAAGTGGATATACTGTTGTGAGATTACCTAGCTATGAATATACAGCTACTCAGAAGAAAATGGTACATAAAGAACGGTCTGAGAAGGACATAAACTATTCATTAGACTTTCATTATGGTGATATTGACGAGACTACTTTTCCTATTAACGCTTGGAAGAAGACGATAAAAGCCGTAATGGAGGACAATCAGTATAATTGGATGATGTACGGAAATAAGCAAGGTGAATTAATATTAAGAGAAGCATTGGTTGGATATTTATATAGATCTCGCGGAATTCAGACGACTGCCGATCATCTTGTTATAACGGCAGGTACAGAACATTTAATTCGTCTCGTTCTATCCATAATGGACAAAAAGTCATTATGTATTGGAATGGAAGAGCCAGGATATGATGGAGTACGAAACGTATTTAAGGAGATGGGGCTTCCAATCTCTTCTATCCCTGTAGTAGAAGAGATTGGGCATGACTTGTCCGAATTACTAAACAGCTCTTGTAATCTGACTTATCTTACTCCTTCACATCAATTTCCTATAGGAAGAATAATGCCTATATCGAAACGGATTGAGCTGTTAAAGTGGGCAGAAAGAACGAACGGGTTTATTTTAGAAGATGATTATGACAGCGAATTTCGTTTTCAAGGGTCTCCCATACCGAGCATGAAAGCAATTGATCAGCATGATCGAGTCATTTATATGGGGACATTTTCAAAAGCATTTTTGCCTTCTTTAAGAATAAGCTATATGATTTTGCCCAATGCTTTACTTGAAAAATGGAAGGAACAAAGAATTACAGACTCTCAATCGAGCTCGCCGCTCTTACAGCAGGCATTAGCAAGATTTATTCAAACCGGTGACTTTGAACGCCATATTAAGCGCATGCGCAAGGTTTATGAAAGAAAATATACCATTTTAATCCAATCTATAAAACAGTATATGGGAGATGCTGTAGAAGTAATCAGTGAAAAAGCTGGTTTGCATATACTCATTCGTGTTCCTTTAAATAAAGAAGAGCGGTTTCTAGCAAAGGCAGAAAAGATAGGAATAAAAATATACGCAACGAAATCTTATTATGCTGAGAAAAAAGATTGTTATCCACTGTTGCTTGGCTTTGGGGGATTGGAAGAAAAAGAAATAGAAGAGGGAATTCAACGCTTAGCAATTGCTTGGTTTAATTAAGGGAGGAATAGTTTTGGTGTCGGTGATGACGTTTTTTATAGGGATATTAGTTGCATATGCTACTTTTTTTGTATTGAATAACTATTTTTCCTATCCCGTAGCTTTAGAAGTATTTATTTGTTTTATGCTAGTGTTTGTGATTATGTACATAACAACATTGGTTCGAATAAACGCAACGAAAAATATGAATAACTTGGAAAAGCTATTTAAAAAGAATGACAAGCATGCCTATTACAGTTTTATCTATGCGATCAGCAATAAAGACGATAAACGAATGATTACAAGTTATCGGAAGCTTATCAAACAGAAAAAATATCAACCACAATATGCTCTTTTCACAATTATGTTTTCACTTTATTTTGGTAAAACATTAGGTCTTCGAGAAGAAGTAGAGAAAATAAACCAACCAGAAAGGAAGACATATTATCAAACATTGGTATTAATCCACGAAAATAAACTGGAAGAAGCCAAGAACACGATGAAAGCTATCAAGAAAAAATGGATGAAAGAAGCACTATTAGCGGAAATTGCGTCACGAGAAGGGGACGACAAAATGGCGAAAGAGCATGCTAAAAGTGCTTTAAAGCATACAAAAGGCATCCAATATTATGTGCTAAAAAAAACGTATGAAAGAGAATCTTTCTTATAAAAATTGAATCGGAATACTAGTAGATTGTAATTTATTTTGCCGCTTTTCTTTCTTAATGAAAATTTCGAGAATCTGATTAGTGTACACAGCATGAATTGGATTTTGGGTAATCGGAATTGGAAAATCAATTGTTCTCCTTTTTTCCTCATGAGAAATAGTATCTTGAAGGATTGCTTTAATGGTAAGGAGATTCTTTTCAACGGAAAGGTGGATATCGCTAGGCTGACAATTGGGTAACAATGCTTCGACAATATACTCCTTCTCTGTTTCGTACACATCAATTCGAAATTCTGTTTCATCCAATACGGAAGTCAGTGGATCAAGAAAATGATTTTTAAACCATTCATCCATTAAATGAATCCAGTTATCATCCTTCATATATAGTCCTCCTTAGTATATTTAGCATATTCTCGATTCATAAAATGGTGACAGGAATTATCATTAAGATTGTTGGATTGGATTTTTATTTGTAATGGAACTTAGTTTTAAAGTTACCTATATTAGGAACATAAAAAGGAACTTGTTTTGATGAAACAGTTCCTTTTTGAGTATAGGAGAAGATTGAACGTAATGTCCAACAACCGAGAGAGGTTAGGGTGGGAATGATGAAAGGGAAAAAGCTTTTTTCTTTTATTAAAAAATGATTTACTAAAATATTTACTAGGGGAAATTCTGTTGAAAATGAACGAATCCTTGTATCGCGATATTAAAAAAGAAAAGAAGATAAAAAATTATGAGAAAAATTAATCTTTTTACTTGAAAGCCTTTTCATAAGGTGTTATTATTCGTATATATCCGGTAATTATATTTGTGATTTTAAGAAAAACTTTACTACATGTAAAAGAAAAAGAAGAGGGTTTTAAAAAATGGCAACGATTAAGGAAATTGCGGATAAGTCGAATGTATCAGCATCAACCGTTTCAAGGGTTTTAAATAATGATCATACACTTACCGTTCAAGCAGAAACAAGGGAACGCATACTTCGGGTTGCCAAAGAGCTTGGATATGAAACGATCTTAGAAAGAAGGTTAAAGCAAAGGCAACTTAGTTCGAAACATGTAGGGATTATCCTTACTCAATCATTGGACGAAGAAATCAGTGATCCTTATTTTCTTTCTATTCGCCAAGGGATTGAGATGGAACTTGCAAGCAATGGCATCAACACAGTTACTTTTCGACTGCATGAAACAGAAGGCAACCAGATGATAGAAGGGCTAGATGGGCTAATTGTTGTCGGGAGAGTAAAAGAGACAGCGCTGAAAGCTATTAGTCAAGTGGAAAATGTCGTTTACATAAACCATTCCCCAAATGAAGACCTATATGATTCGGTAGGCATCAATTTTGAACGAGCAACAGAAAAGGCGTTAAAGCACTTATTAACTTCTGGTTACAAACGGATTGGCTATATTGGGGGAAAGGAAATGGAGCATCTGAAAAACCAGAAGCTTATTTCTGAAGATAAGCGCCTTACCACCTTTGAACGATTTATGAAGAAACAAAACTTATTTGACGAAGATGCCGTCTTTATTGGGGAGTATACAATGGCACAGGGATATAAATTGATGCAAAAGGCCATTCAAGTATCCAAGCTACCTGAAGCTTTTTTTATTGGCAGTGATCCAATGGCGATAGGAGCTTTACGAGCTTTACAAGAAGCAAATCTTAACGTCCCTAGTGATGTAGCCATTATTAGCTTTGATGATATTGAAGCAGCAAAATTTGCAAGTACGCCATTGACGACAATCAGAGTGCATACAAGGGAGATGGGAAGAACTGGGGTAAAACTTTTACTAGACCGTTTAAATGGCAGGGAACTTCCGTTGACTATTACTCTCCCTACAGAATTAGTAATCAGGGAAAGCTGTGGTGGGAAATAAGAAGAATTCTTTTTAGGAGGTGATGTGAATTAGGTATGAAGCGTATTTTGTATGATTAATAGCCCTCCTGGCACCAAAGGCTTGATGCCAGGTTTACAAGTGATGGCAGTCGCTTGTAATGGGCAAAAACAGTAAACTCCACCAACGAAAGGGAGCTTAATTCTATTATATAGATGCTCCTAGAAACCAGCAAGAGAACAAACTCGAAATTTAGGCGAATGTACCCAGTTTTTTCGAAAATGAATTTTTTAGGGGGCGTTATTCATGAAAAAGCTTTTAAAAACGATGGTCATTGCGGTTGTTTTAACCACTATTGCAACCGGATGTAATAAAGCTTCAAATGGAGAAAATGGGGATAAGACTGTTGTTACATTGTATTCGACAGTGACAAATGAAGCCGATAAAACTACTCTACAAAATGTTGTTGAAAAATTTGAAAAAGAAAATCCAGATATTGATATTAAAGAAAATTATCCTGCTGATGGTTATGAGGGCATGCTCCGTGTTAAGATGGCTGCTAATGATATGCCAGACCTATTTGATACGCACGGATGGGCGCTCCACCGTTACGGGGAATATGTAGAAGATTTGAAGGATATGGACTGGGTTAAAGATCTTGATCCAGCGCTTAATCAAATTTTAATTGATGGAACTGGCAAAGTGTATGCATATCCTCTTAATCAGGCAAAGGATGGACTTACATATAATGCCACTCTTTTAGAAGAGTATGGAATCACTCCTCCATCTACATTTGATGAATTTATGTCAGCACTTGAAACGATCAAAGATAAAGGAAAGGGAGAAGTGACTCCACTTTGGTTTGCTGGCTCTGATAAATCCGCATTCGGGCAGTATTTTGATCAATTTTCTACACCATTATTAATCACAGGTGAGAAAAACTTCCAGAAAGAACTATTAGATGGTACGTTTGATTGGTCCCATTATACCTATTTACCAGAAAAACTAAAAGAAATGCAAGATAAGGGACTTCTTAATGAGGATGTGTTAACTGCTCAAAATCATCAAATGGTAGACTTAATGGCTCAAAATAAAATTGCGTTTATTGTCGGTGGAGGTATGCTTGGACCTTCTGTGGAAGAATTAAATCCAGATGTTAAGCTTGGTATCATTCCAATGCCTGTAATTGAGGAAGGTGACGAGCCAAGCTGGATTGGTGGCGAGCGTCATACATTAGCTGTCTGGAAGGACTCTAAAGTGAAAGAAGAGGCGAAGAAATTCCTAGAATTTATCTCTCAGCCGGAAATTGTAAAAGAGATTGCAGAGGGTACTTCCCTCCCAGCAGGCTTGACGAATACGGAATCAAAAAACTATTACTCTGATTCTTACGAAACGTACAAGGACATTAAAGTGGAGCCATATTTCGACCGCGTCTATTTACCAAGCGGCATGTGGGATCCAATGGGAGCTACAGGACAAGAATTACTATCTGGCACTATGACGCCGGAAGAAGTTTCGAAAAAGATGGCGGAAGAATATAAGAGATTGTTAGAGCAAAAGTAATAGACTAACGAACCGTAGGAGGGAACAAGTTACATTAGTCTCGCCTCTCAATCTAAAATTCTAGGAGATGGTTACTTTGATAAAAGTAGAGACAAATAGGCAGCCGAATACCAGTTCTTCAGTAGAAATGAAAAGAAGCCGTAAAAAGCGGAAGGAATCTTCGCTTTGGTGGATGTATCTCCCAGCACTAGCTGCCATCTGCTTTTTCATTTTTTATCCTTTTTTAAACGGTATAAAAATTTCTTTTACAAACTGGAACGGGTTTTCACAAAACTATGATTACGTTGGGTTCAGCCAGTATTCGAGAATGCTAAAGGATCCGGATACATGGCTGGTTGTAAAAAACACCCTTCTATATGGTATCGGCAGTACTGTATTACAGAATGTAATTGGTTTGGGGTATGCCCTTTTATTAAATCAAAGCATTCGCTTGAAGAATTTTACTAGGACAGTTGTGTATCTGCCAGTCATTATCAGCCCGCTGATCATGGGATATATCTTTTACTTCTTCTTTGCCTTTCAAGGCGGGGCACTTAATGATTTCCTTGTATTTATCGGATTGGATAAAATTAATGCCCTAGCTGATCCGAAAATTAATATTTGGTTGATTGTTTTTGTTAATACCTTTCAATTTGTAGGAATTGCGATGATTATTTACCTGGCTGGATTACAAAGTATATCAAAAGACTATTACGAAGCAGTTCAAATAGACGGAGCGTCTAGTTTTCAGCAATTTAAAAATATCACTTTGCCAATGTTAATGCCTTCTATCACGATTAATATGGTTATTAACATCATTGGCGGGCTGAAATTGTTCGATGTGATTATTTCGTTAACAGGCGGCGGACCGGGGTATGCTTCTCAATCGATGTCCACGTTCATGTATGACCTTTATTTTAATCGTCAGGATGCAGGGTATGCTGCAACACAAGGGGTATTTATGGCAATCATCATTTTGATTCTTAGTTTGGCAGCGCTTGTATACTTCAAACGAAAGGAGATTGAGGCGTAATGGACTATATGAATAAAAAGAAAAAATGGCTTCTTTCTTTAATAGCTCTTTTGATTGCTGCCTTTCACTTAATCCCTTTCTATATTTTGATAACAACAGCGCTAAAGGCGAGGGGAGATTTTAGTTCAAAATGGGTTTTTCCAAAGGAATTGAATTTTGCGAACTTTTCAGAGGCTTGGGAAATGGCGAGTCTTGGCAATGCTCTTTGGAATACTACGATTATTACCTTTGTGAGTGCAATATTATTGATAATATTTGGCTCCTTGGCAGCATATCCATTAGCCAGAAGGCAAACGAAGCTGAATAAAATTGTTTTCATGTTCTTTATCGCGGTAATGGTTATTCCACCTTTAACTGCTTTAGTTCCACTTTATAAACTTGTGGTTGATATAGGAATGATGAATACCCTTGAAATTGCCATCTTGAATAATGTTGCCTCATTCCTGCCATTAACTATTTTCTTGTATTCAGGCTTTATTCGCTCGACTATTCCGAAAGAATTGGAAGAAGCAGCAAAAATCGATGGAGCAAGTACCCTAGGTATTTTTTTCCGAATCGTATTCCCGCTGTTAAAGCCTGTTACTGCATCTATTTTAATCATTGCCTGTGTGTTCATTTGGAACGATTACCAATTTGCTATCTTCTTCCTTCAAGCAGAGGAAGTGAAGACAATTACAGTTGCTTTGGCAGGATTCTTTGGGGAAAATGCTAACCGAATGAATCTTGTAGCTGCAGCAGCGATTATGGCTGTTCTGCCAATGGTTGTGTTGTTCCTGCTATTGCAAAAGCACTTTGTTAAAGGATTAGCATCTGGATCAATTAAAGGATAAATAGAAGAAAATCGGGAGGAATAAATATGTCTAAAATTACATTTCTTGGTGCAGGAAGTACAGTATTTGCCAAAAACGTTTTAGGAGATTGTATGTTTGTTGACGCCTTAGCTGGATTTGAATTTGCATTATTTGATATTGATGAACAGCGCTTGCAGGATTCGGAACAGATGCTGATTAATTTGAAGGAAAGTCTGGGGACAAATATTCGAATTAACGCCTATAAGGATCGGAAAGAGGCATTGAGAGGAGCGAAATATGTAATCAATGCGATTCAGGTAGGGGGCTATAAGCCAAGTACAATGATTGATTTTGAGATTCCGAAAAAGTATGGCTTAAGACAAACGATTGCGGATACGGTCGGAATCGGAGGCATCTTCCGAAACTTAAGGACGATCCCGGTTATGCTTGATTTTGCGAAGGATATGGAAGAAGTTTGTCCAGATGCCTTATTCTTAAATTACACAAACCCTATGGCAGTCTTGACTGGGGTCATGAATCGTTTTACAACGATCAAAACGATTGGCTTATGTCACAGTGTGCAAGTATGTACAAAAGACCTTTTTAAAGCATTGGGTATGGATCGCACTGGTGTAAAAGAGAAAATCGCCGGAATTAATCATATGGCATGGCTACTTGAGGTAAGTAAGGATGGTATTGATTTGTATCCTGAGATTAAGAGAAGAGCTCGCGAGCTGCAAAAAACAAAGCATAATGATATGGTTCGATTTGAGTTGATGGATAAGTTTGGTTATTATGTGACAGAGTCCTCTGAGCACAACGCGGAATATCACCCATACTTTATCAAATCTCGCTACCCTGAACTAATAGAGCGCTTTAATATTCCATTAGATGAATATCCGCGCCGCTGTGAAAAGCAAATTAATGATTGGATAGCAATGAGAGAGGATTTGGTTAACAATCAATCGTTGAATCACGTTCGTTCTCGTGAGTATGGATCACGGATTATAGAGGCGATTGAAACGGATATTCCGTTTAAATTTGGCGGTAATGTCTTGAATACCGGAAGATTGATCAGCAATCTCCCAGAGAAAGCGTGCGTTGAGGTTCCTTGTATCGCAGACCGTAGCGGAATTACCCCTACGTATGTAGGAGACCTTCCAGAGCAGCTTGCTGCATTGAACCGTACGAATATTAACACACAGTTACTGACTATTGAAGCTGCAATCACGTTGAAGAAGGAATATATTTATCAGGCTGCTTTGCTTGACCCACATACAGCTGCTGAGTTATCCATGGATGACATTGTTTCCTTATGTGATGAATTAATAGAGGCACATGGAGAATGGATACCGAATTTTAAAAATGAAACTAGTATTGTTGTTACTAAATAATTCAAGTTGTAAGAGACCGTTTCGTTCGGTCTCTTTTCTTTTACCTTTGTATCGAGTTGAGTAACCATCTTGAAAGTGAATAGAAACGAATTTACTAAAGGGATTGATTTTAATTTTCATGTCGTAAAATTTTTAAATGTACGGGTAAAAATACGGTGAATACTAATAGAAAAACAGGGATTGAATACCATGTCTTCCAACCTTTATCTGTCATGTAACCAGACAATACAGCACCCCATTCTAATAGAAAAGAAAGAGCAACCCACAACAATTTATAGAGGATAGATTTATTATGAATCAAAAAATTCAGATAAATCAAGCCGATTGAAGGTGGTATGATAGTTACAAATAGATAGTCAATTATATAGGTTTTGGAAGAGGGTCCAAGTTGAAAGGCTTTAAAAACATCTCCTACTAGTATATCTCCAAGCCATGTGCTAAACCCAATAATACCTAAACTAAAATACATTTCTCTCCATGTAAGTCTCTTTGGCATAAGTAGGACAATGAGCAGAAAAATGATGATGAGAGTATATGGATACCACATTTCTATTCCACCGCTTCTTTCTTTTTAAAATTGATTAGAATGACTATAAATTTCCCTTGAAATACTGATGTTATACAACTTGAGGAAAATTTCACAATTAATAAAAGCCCAACTCAAAAGAGGAGGGCTTTCAGTTTATTGTAAAAAAAGGGATAGAATACTAGGTGTTAATATATTTTACTAATCATTTATTTGAGAAAATAAAATTTATTTTGCTGTTGTATCGGCTTTTGTATCAGTGTTTGAACTCTTGAATAAAGAATACGCTTCATTACTAATGCTAATATTATCTTGCTGTATTTGGGAGACAGAACTTACACTACTTGTCTCTGATTTTTGATTTTGCAGTGCTTGAATTTGTTCTTCTATTTCAGAGATTTGCTTTTTTAGTTGTTCAATCTGCTTTTCTCTTTCCTCCTCTTGAATATTTTCATTTTGTTCGATTTGTGTTTGTTGAGATTGTAATTGCTGTTTTTGGCTTTCTAAAGTTTTAATCTGATTGGTTACATCAGAGGAACGGTTGCTTAGGCTAATGGATCCTGCTGTTGTGCTCGAAATAGAATTAATCATCGTTAATTTTCCCTTCCTATTAAATAATGTTTCATTCTATTATAGAATCCTTAATTTATTCTGAAGATTTTATTGAATTTGCATAAAGGGTACTGAAGAGTTACCAGAAAACCCAAAAACAAATAACTCTGAAGTATCATTAAATAGCATCTTTTCAATGAACCCCCCCTAAGAGAGAAGCCAATTTTTATTTTCAAAAGTATAAAAATACGTTCCTAGGTTAAATCTACAGAGTGTTAGAAGTAAATACGAATGATGGGAGGAAATATAATGTCAGTTAAAGATTATTGGAGTAAAATTAACAAGGAAAGCGAGAAAGTGTCATCATTAATGAATTCCTATTGGCATGAGCATTCTGATTGGAATAACTGGCAGTTTTGGATTATTTTATCTCTTTTAATTCTCCCACTAATAATCCTTTTAATAAAAGTTGATAAAGAGAAGACGCTTCGAATTCTTTTCTTTGGATACACAGTACATATGCTTTGGACATATACAGAAACGGTCCTTATCAGAATGGGGTATATGGATCATCATTACTTTCTCTTACCATTTCTACCACAAGCTATCGGATTAACATCTTCCTTTCTTCCTGTTTCTTTCATGTTTGTATATCAATATTGCATAAAACATGAGAAGAACTTTCTATTATGGACAGCTGTACTATCTGCTATAATGGCGTTCATCTTTGTTCCTATTGAGAAACAAATAGGATTTCTTGTTATGTTAAAGGGACTTAACAACTTTCATATATTTTTGATCGATATTATTATTACCATGATTGCCTATGGATTGACGAAATTTTTTATAACGTATTACGAGAAAGGTAAAAATTAGCCCAATCCATTCAATGGAGAAGGGCTTTTGGTATAAAGAGTGTTTTTTTGTAAAGAAAAAGGGCCAAATGAGTGGTGATATTTGACCACACATTTGACCACATACATCCATAATTACATATTTTTATAAAAAAAGCATGTTAAACCAATATCATTGGGAAAAGTAATTTAGCATTTTTTACATGTCATGATGACTGTTATGCTTTTGTCTCGAATGGTTGCGATTTTTCACCTTTTTGCTGCCACTTAAAGGCTCGGGTTGCTCAGATTGATTGCCCTTTGGTGCATTTCTTCGCATATCTTTACTATCATTTTTATTCATAATTTTTCTCTCCTTTGTTTTTTTCATGAAGAGGTAATGCATTAACTTTCCTTTATAGAATGGTTTTTTAAGCACTTATTTATACCGCATATTTTTAGGATTCTCTGCACAACTTATTGGTAAGCAACATGAATTTATAAAGCAGGAGGATAAAAATATGCCTTATCATAGTAATAAACAGGAAGCGTTTCAAGATGCACAACGAAATATGTATGAAACGCAAAATCTTTATCAAGATATTGTAAAAGATTCAGCGAACTATGGACATCAGCTAAAGCATTTAAAGCAAGAAATAAATGAAACCTATCAACAAATTGAAAATGCCTTAGAAGTAGCATCCGAGCATCAAAGGGAACAATTAGAAAGCTTTCAAAAAGATTTAAAAAGTATCGTTGATGAAGTGAATGAAATTTAAAATAGAAGAGACTGGGACATAAGTATTCCAGCCATACCTAATTCCGAACAATCATAAAAGAATCCATATGATTGTTCGGAATTTTTATTAGTTTTTCTAAAAAGCAGTTTCAGTACAGTTAGTGTTAATATCCGCAGCCTGAATACACTTTGCTTTCCATGGGGCGAGCGCCGAGCCGTTTCACTCCTGCAGGTCTCGGACTTTCTCGCAACTCCCTGTGGCGTCTACGTGTATTCAGGCTGCTCATTTTTCTTACTAATTTATTTTTTCTTGGAAAAATAATAAGCTTTTAGGAAATAGCTTTTAAAAACGGAGTGAAATGGAGCGGAAAACACTCGACTCCTGCGGGAAGTAGAGCAATCTCTAGACCCCACAGGCGAAGCTGAGGACCCCGATGCATCGTGTGTCTGTAGTGCAATGGAACGAATTAGTTTTTACACTTGACTATATTTAAAAACATAGATATCCAGTATAGGAAAGGAACCTTTATTTAAGAGCTAAATTAAAGATTGTTCGTCTTTACAGATTGGCTATTTAGTTTTGTCCCATCCTCTATTTTTTGCAAGTAGAGTTTACTTGATAAGAAAAACTTATCGTATTTGATAACTTTCTTATTATTTACTTATCATCATCCTTGTATTAAAATTATAGATGGTAAATAGATAATAGAGAGTTCAAATTATTCGACTATTTTTCTATTTTTGGTATATGATTACAATGAGGGGGTAATACATATGGCAAAAGATTTTTATAATGCCCGCCAATCGTTTGAAGTGGGTGGAAAGCGTTATCACTACTATCAATTAGAAGCTTTAGAAAAGAAGGGAATCGGTAAAGTATCGAAATTGCCGTATTCTATCAAAGTGTTACTAGAATCTGTTTTACGACAAATGGATGATTTTGTTATTAAACAGGAGCATGTAGAAAACCTCGCAAAGTGGGGAACGGACGAGGTGCAGGAAATTGATGTTCCATTTAAACCTTCGAGGGTAATCCTCCAAGACTTTACGGGAGTTCCTGCTGTAGTTGACCTTGCTTCTTTACGAAAAGCAATGGCTGACTTAGGCGGAGATCCTAGTAAAATTAATCCAGAGAAACCAGTTGATTTAGTTATTGACCACAGTGTTCAGGTTGATAAATACGGAACTCCGGATGCATTAAAAGCAAATATGGAATTAGAATTTGAAAGAAATGCTGAGAGATACCAATTCCTAAGCTGGGCGCAAAAAGCATTTGATAACTATCGTGCCGTTCCGCCAGCAACAGGAATCGTACACCAAGTGAATTTAGAATATTTAGCAAATGTAGTACATGTAAATGAAACACCTGAAGGCGAATACGAAACATTCCCAGATACACTTGTCGGAACAGATTCACATACGACAATGATTAATGGAATCGGTGTTCTTGGTTGGGGTGTTGGTGGTATTGAAGCAGAAGCAGGTATGTTAGGACAACCTTCTTATTTTCCAGTACCAGAGGTTGTTGGGGTAAAGCTTGTTGGCGAAATGCCAAATGGATCAACAGCAACTGACCTTGCGTTAAAAGTAACACAAGTGCTTCGTGCAAAAGGAGTAGTAGGAAAGTTTGTTGAATTCTACGGACCTGGTGTACCACAATTGCCACTTGCAGATCGCGCTACTATTGCGAATATGGCGCCAGAATATGGAGCAACATGTGGATTCTTCCCTGTTGATAAGGAATCTTTATCCTATATGCGACTAACTGGTCGTTCTGAAGAGCAAATTAATGTGGTAGAAGCATATTGCAAGGAAAATGGATTATTCTTCGATCCGAACTTGGAACCTGTTTATACAGACGTAGTGGAAATTAACCTTGCTGAAATTGAACCAAATCTTTCTGGTCCGAAAAGACCACAAGATTTAATTCCACTATCTAAATTAAAAGAAGTATTCAATGAATCTGTCACTGCTCCAGAAGGTAACCAAGGATTCGGATTAAAAGCAAGCGAGTTTGACAAAGAAGTAGTAGTCGATTTTGCAAATGGAGATTCTACTACAATGAAGACTGGTTCTGTTGCAATTGCGGCAATAACAAGCTGTACAAATACATCCAATCCATATGTATTAGTTGGTGCAGGCTTAGTTGCTAAAAAAGCAGTAGAAAAAGGAATGGAAGTACCTAAATTTGTGAAAACTTCTTTAGCGCCAGGTTCTAAGGTTGTTACTGGATATTTAAGAGATTCTGGTCTTCTGCCATATTTAGAGCAAATTGGTTTCAATCTTGTAGGATATGGATGTACGACATGTATCGGTAACTCTGGTCCACTTAAAGAAGAAATCGAGAAAGCTATTTCAGATTCCGATTTACTTGTAACAAGTGTGTTATCTGGTAACCGTAACTTTGAAGGCCGCATTCATCCGCTAGTAAAAGCAAACTATTTAGCTTCACCACCATTAGTTGTTGCTTATGCACTTGCTGGAACAGTGGATATCGATCTACAAAAAGAACCAATCGGAAAAGATAAAGATGGTAACGATGTATTCTTTAAGGATATTTGGCCATCTACTGAAGAAGTAAATGAACTAGTTCACCGTACAGTTACACCTGAGCTATTTAATAAAGAATATGATAGAGTATTTGATGATAATGAACGTTGGAATGAGATTCAAACAAACAGCGATTCCTTATATAGCTTTGATGATACATCTACTTATATTCAAAATCCGCCATTCTTTGAAGGATTAAAACCTGATCCAGAACAAGTATTACCATTAAAAGGCTTGCGAATTGTAGGTAAGTTTGGCGATTCAGTAACGACTGACCATATTTCTCCAGCAGGTGCTATTGGCATAAATACTCCAGCGGGTAAATACTTAAAAGATAATGGTGTAGAGCCGCGTGACTTCAACTCATATGGTTCTCGTCGTGGTAACCATGAAGTAATGATGAGAGGTACATTTGCGAATATTCGTATTCGTAACCAAATTGCTCCAGGTACAGAAGGTGGGTTTACAACTTACTGGCCAACTGGTGAAGTAACATCTATTTATGATGCATGTATGAAGTACAAAGATGAGGGTACTGGCTTAATGGTTATTGCCGGAAAAGATTACGGAATGGGTTCATCTCGTGACTGGGCGGCAAAAGGAACAAACCTATTAGGTATTAAGACAGTAATTGCAGAAAGCTTTGAAAGAATTCACCGCTCTAATTTAGTGTTAATGGGTGTGCTTCCATTACAGTTTAAAGAAGGCGAAAATGCAGAAAGCTTAGGTTTAACAGGAAAAGAAACGTTTAATGTTTATGTAGACGAAACAGTTAAACCGCGTGATTTCCTTGAAGTAACAGCAACTACTGAAGATGGGGAGAAAATTACCTTTGAAGTGTTAGTACGCTTTGACTCTGAAGTAGAAATTGATTACTATCGTCACGGTGGTATTCTGCCAATGGTATTACGTGGTAAATTAAAGAACTAATAGATTAAGAGAAGCTCTTTCTATAAAGTTGACAATCTTTTTCTAGCTTTTGGGTAGAGGATACTGCAGAAGCTAGAAAAAATGTCTCTTTATGGAGGGAGTTTTTTTGAGGAAATTTCTTTCAAAATATTTGATTGATATGAATCCCAGTGTTTTCGCTCCAGGCAATGCTTTCTTCATTTCCGAAGGAGTCAATTGTCTTTCGTTCCAATCAATTCAGAAGTGTAACCTTTTTAGCTATTTGCATAAGTGATAAACATTTAGTGAATAGCATGACCTAATAAAGAAATTATCAATCAAATAAATCTTCTTATACATTTATATCAAAGGAGAATACTATTTTATGAAAGTAATCCCCAATCATTATCATGTAAACGGTCAAAGCTATACGGTAAGATGTGCAGAAGAAAAAGATGCTGAGCAACTGTCAAGACTAAGGCAGCAAATAGATGGAGAAACGCATTTCTTAGACCGGCAACCTGGAGAGGGGCTGCTCTCTCCATTCGATTTTAAAAAATTGATTCGTACAGACTTAGAAGTGGAGAATCGGCTGTTTTTACTAGCTGAAACAGAAGCAGGCCAAATCATTGCTTTTTCACGATGTGAAGGCTCGAACCTGAATCGGCTTAAGCATAAAGTAGAATTTGGTGTTGGTGTGACAAAAGAATATTGGGGCTATAAAATTGGCCCACATCTATTAGAAGCATCTATTAACTGGGCAACTGGAAATAAACTTACAAAAATGACGTTATCTGTAATCAAAACAAATGAAAAAGCGATTAAATTATATAAACGATTTGGATTTGAAATAGAAGGTATATTAAAAAAAGATAAACGACTCGATGATGGAGAATACTATTCTACAATTATAATGTCTCGATTTTTACTCGAGTAAAAAAAGGGAAGCGATTTATTAGTAAATCAGGCCGAACTTTGTTACTATGATTATGTTAGATAAATAAAGGAGTGATGAAAATGGCATTAACTTTTGGTCAATTAGTAGAAGAAGCAAGACAGAATGTACCGGGAATTTCATCTGTGGAAGCAAAAAAGAAAATCGAGGAAAATCCAAATACTTACATAATTGATGTACAAGATGCAACTGATGCTGGTGCATGTGGCTTAATTCCAAGCTCTGTTAATATCTCATTAGGAATGCTTCCAATTCGGGCTGATTTAGAATTACCGGAAGAGCTAAGAGATCCTGAATTAGCAGATCGAAATCGCCCTGTTCTTGTTACATGTGGTCTTGGCGGACAAGCATCCCTTGGTGCATACTTATTAAAACAAATGGGCTTTGCAGATGTATCATTTATTGAAGGTGGAACTACTGCGTGGAAAAAAGAGGGCTTTGAAACGGTTTAAGTAGACAAGCTCATAAAAACTGCCGAAGTGATTAATCTCGGCAGTTTTTTTCTTTTCTTCGTTAATAGCCTAATTGCTTATCCACTACATTAATCAGTTCTTTCCCGTCTTTAAAACGCTGAATATTTTCTAGAAATACTTCCATGTAACGATCTATAGTATTTGGCGAAAAAAAAGCATTATGTGGGGAAATAATGATATTTTCTAATTCCCATAAGGGATGTTCTTTCGGTAAAGGCTCTACCTCAAATACATCCAAAGCAGCACCAGCGATTTTTTTCTCCTTTAATAGATGGATAAGTTCTTCTTCCACTATTGTATTTCCTCTGCCGATATTAATAAGAAAACTATTTTCTTTCATCTTTGCCAATTTTTCTTGGTTAATCAGCTGATATGTATCAGGCGTTGAAGGTAATGCAAGAATCAGAAAATCAGATTTTGTAATTACATCATCTATTTGATCCAGACCGACAATCAAATCGGCAGGGGCATTATCAGATAGAAAGGATGGTCTTTTCTTACAACCAATTACAAACATATCCAAGGATTTTGCCCGTTTGGCGATTTGTTTCCCGATTTCCCCATAACCAATAATACCTAGGGTTGAGCCTGCCAGGTCCGTAATAGGGGTTGGTGCCCATCTATTATGAAGCTGATTTCGAATCATAAAAGGTATTCCTCTAGCCAAGCCAGCTATCATTGCAATCGTATGTTCGGCGATTGGAACAGATGTGCAACCCTTTGTATTAGTGATGATGATTTCACTGTTTTTCACTTCCTCATGTAAGAGGGCATCCAACCCAACACTTAAAGATTGCACCCATTGTATATTTGGAGCATCTTGCAATATGGATAAGGAATCGGTTAACCCTAAAGTTAACACAATATTACAGTTGCTTATATCCTCACTTATTGGAGGCTCAGGATCCCCGTATTGCCAAGGATCGATAATAAGTTCTGCTCCCAATGCGATCATTTTATCTAAATACTTTTCTGGTATAGTTCTTCGGATATATATTTTAGGAATAGTTGTTACTTTAGTCATTAATTTACTTCCTCAATCATTTGTTTACTATTTACATACTCGTAATAGGTATTCGCAAGGCGCTTAATTGCCTCATGAATAATATCCTCTTTACAGAAAGTAAAGCTTAAACGCATGTGATTGTAACCTTCGTTTTGTAAAAAGAAATGTTTTCCAGCAATATAAGAAACACCAGCTAACATTGCAGTATCCAGAAATTCACTCGTATCAATTTGAGGAGGGAAAGTTAGCCAAAGAAAGAAACCTCCATTTGGTTCATGAAAGGAAACTTCGTCACCAAAATATTGCTTTATAGCAGAAACCATGGCATTTTTACGAGAAAGATAAATCGTGTTCAAATAGCTGATTTGTTCATCCATATCCATTTGCTCCAGCAAATTTTTCGTTACTTCTTGAACGTATACACTCGTTAAACCATCAATTTTTAAAATACGCATTTTTTCGATGATTGCAGATAAACCAATAGCCCATCCGAGCCGCAATCCTGGTGCGATTATTTTTGAAAAAGTACTTAAGTATACAACTCTTTCTGGTCCGAATGAATAAATTGCAGGCAAATATGTTTCGTCAAAGGAAAGTTCAACATAGGCATCATCCTCAATAATAAAGAAATTATATTTATATGCTAATTCCGCAAGTCGTTTTCTTCTATCTACAGATAAATTAACTCCGCCTGGATTTTGATAATTTGGAATGACATACATCAACTTAGGTAAGGGAAGGTTATTTTTGACTCTTTCGTTTAATTCCTGTTCGACTAAATCAACTCTCAAGCCATTTTCATCTATTGGAAAAGAAAATAAAGTTGTTTCTGCTAAGCGAAATGTTTTAAGTGCTCCAAAAAATGTTGGAGCTTCTACCCATATTTCATCACCAGGATCTGTAAGTGTTCTTGTGATTAAGTCAATTGCTTGGGAACTACCTGAAGTAACGATGATTTCATTTTCAGTTGCTTCAATTTCACGAAGCCTAGATCTTTCTTTTATCCAGTTGATGATGTGTTTTGGTCCAGTACCACCACTATAAGCTAAAGCTTGTCTTCCTTGCGAAAGCATCGCTGCTTCTGTTGCTGCTGTCATTTTATCAGCAGGAAGCGATTCTGGTGCAGGAAAACCAAAGGATAAAGGAATAACCTGATCTTGATTTCCTGCAAAAGCGGATCCGATAACTTCTGTCTCAGGGAATCTTTTACTAAATGAAAATGGCTTTAATATATACATGTTTACCACCGTCCGTGTATTATTTTTTATTGATAGGAAAGAAATGCTGTCGTAATAAGCTGATTTACTGATTAAAGATGGATGCCACTCCTTTTATTAAAATGTTATTTAAATTAATATAAGCTATTTATTTCGTAATGGGAAATATTAAAATCCTTTAAAAATAAAAGAAAACAGGAGATTAAAAGGTAAAAACAGCTTTAAATCGTGAAAATTCGGAATTTTATTAATTTATAAAATAATTAAGGTGCTAAAAGATTAATACATTCAAAGTTTTGTCTTACCTTGAATCTTACAAATCTATAATTTCGACAAATTCCCTCTTCATTTACCTAGCGAATAATGTCAATAAAAGGATTAATATGGGAGAAAAAAATGAAAACGCTACCTAATAAAATTTTTAAAAAATTATAAAAAAACATTGTTTTACGAGAAATTATTCCTTATAATGAAATCAAGTTAGATAATAGAACATGAATTGTGAGGTAAGTTAACATGGCTGAAATTACATTAGAGAAAATTGAAAGTATTGTTAAGGAAAAAAGTGTAGAATTATTACATCTACAATTTGTGGACATTGAGGGGATTTTAAAAAATATTACTATTACTGCACAACAATTAGATGATGCTGTAGAAGGAAAAATCATGATTGATGGTTCATCCATTAAAGGATTTTCTCCAATTAACAAATCAGATTCATATTTATTACCAGATTTAAACACATTTGCAGTATTACCTTGGACAGAAACAGAAGGTTATTCAGAAGCTCGTTTCCTTTGCTCTGTAACAAACCCAGATGGCTCTTTGTTCGAAGGTGATACTCGTAACGTTCTAAAGAAAACAGTTGAACGTGCAGCTGAAAAAGGATATAGCATTTCAGTTGGACCTGAGTTAGAATTTTTCTTGTTTGCTACAGATGAGAAAGGCTATCCAACAACTGAATTGAGTGATAGAGGTGGTTACTTTGAACCATCACCAAAAGATTTAGGGGAAAAAGTACGTATTGAAATTTTCAAAACACTAAGAGCAATGGGCTTCACAATTGAAGCACTTCATCATGAAGTAGCAGAAGGGCAACATGAAATTAATTTCAAGTATGCTGATGCTTTAACAGCTGCTGACTTAGCTACAACATATAAATGGGTTGTTAAAACAATCGCTGCTCAATATGGCTTATTTGCAACATTTATGCCAAAACCAGTGTTCGGAATTAACGGTTCTGGAATGCATGTTAATATGTCATTCTTTAAAGATGGAGAAAACTGTTTCTACGATGCAAACGACGATTTAGAATTATCGGAAGCAGCATATTCATTCATTGCTGGGGTATTAGAAAATGTTAAGAGTTTCGTAGCTGTAACGAATCCACTAGTAAACTCTTATAAGCGTTTAGTTCCTGGTTATGAAGCACCTTGTTACCTAGCTTGGTCTGCATCTAACCGTTCAGCATTAATCCGTATTCCTGCAAAACGCGGAATGGCTACTCGTGTTGAACTTCGTTGTCCAGATCCATCTTCAAATCCATATCTAACATTTGCTGTTATTGCTTCAGCAGGATTAGATGGAGTAGAAAAAGGCTTGAAAGCTCCAGCACCAATTAACGAAGATATCTTCCATATGACAGAAGATCGTCGTGAAGAACTAGGCATTGATAGTTTACCTGGTGGATTAGATGCTGCAATTGCAGAGCTTGAAGCTGGTGAAATTGGTCTTAAAACACTTGGAGAGCATGTATTTACTGAATATGTAGCTGCTAAAAAAGAAGAGTGGGATAACTATCGTACTACAATTCATGCTTGGGAAATCGAAAACTATCAATTTAAATTCTAATGTACTAGATAGATAGAATGGGAGTTCTTTTAAACTCCAATGAAACTGCAAATAAACACCTGAAACGGGAGTTTGTTTGCGGTTTTTTGTTATGTAAGTAAGGTGTTAGCTTTATTAAAAAGACATTTGCATTGATTTCATGACTATTACTTATACTAGTATAATGGAGAATATTTACTTAAATCGTAGTAAAACACTCTTTTTTCTGTTCTTTTCTTTAAATTCTGGTAAGTTATGATAAAATAAAAGAAGATGTATCAATTTAACCATACATCATCAGATTATCGTTATAAGGAGAATTGCTAAATGGAAAAAGTATTGATATTTGGTCATAAAAATCCGGATACGGATACTATTTGTTCTGCTATTGCGTATGCAGAATTAAAAAAAGCACTTGGAGTGGAAGCAGAACCTGTTCGTCTAGGTGATGTTAGTGGAGAAACGAAATTTGCTTTAGATTATTTCAAAACAGATGCACCTCGGTTCATTGAAAAAGCAGGTACTGAATCCAAGTCAGTTATTTTAGTTGACCATAATGAGTTCCAACAAAGTGTGGAAGACATTAAAGAAGTAACAATCTTAGAAGTAATCGATCACCATCGTATTGCAAATTTCGAAACAAGTGATCCATTGTACTATCGCGCAGAACCAGTAGGTTGTACAGCTACTATTTTAAATAAAATGTATAAAGAAAATAATGTGGAAATTAAGAAAGATATTGCTGGATTAATGCTTTCTGCAATCATTTCTGATTCTTTATTATTTAAATCACCTACTTGCACAGAACAAGATGTACAAGCTGCGAAAGAATTAGCTGAAATTGCTGGTGTGAATGCAGAAGAGTACGGTTTAGAAATGCTTAAAGCTGGTGCAGATCTAAGTGATAAAACAGTTGAACAATTACTAAGCATCGATGCGAAAGAATTTTCAATGGGTACATACAAAGTTGAAATTGCACAAGTAAATGCAGTTGATACAAATGATGTCATCTCTAAGCAAGCAGAATTAGAAACGTCTATTCAAGCAATTATCGAAAAAAAAGGTTTAGATTTATTCCTTCTTGTTGTAACAGATATTTTGAATAACGATTCTGTTGGTGTTGCTTTAGGTAATAAAGCAGAAGCTGTTGAAAAAGCTTTCAATGTAACATTAGAAAATAATACAGCCTTATTAAAAGGCGTAGTATCACGTAAAAAACAAATCGTTCCAGTTTTAACAGAAGCATTTAATGCACTTTAATCGTGGGTGAATGAAACAGTCCATTTAAAATATGGGCTGTTTTTGTTGCTTTAAATAATTTTACGCAACCAAAATGATAAAAAAAAATAAATTGGATAATCTATAAAAAAGCATTGTTGGAATAAATAAAGTAATCGATAAACTAATATTTCCCATGCATAAGAAAAAAGGAGGCTGCCATGTTACCCAAAAAAGTGTTTTTCGTATTTTTTCTCATAGTAATGCTAGTTTTCACTATACAAAATGATGTCATACTAGCGAACAATGGTTTAAACATAGGAGATAAAGCTCCGAATTTTACGTTAAAGGATCTTAATGGAAACAAAGTCCAGCTATCTGATTTTAAAGGCAAATCGGTTATGATTAATTTTTGGACAACTTGGTGCCCGCCTTGTAAAAAAGAAATGCTTGATATAGAAACATTTTCAAAGGAACAAAAAGAGCATTGGGTTGTTCTTGCCGTGAATGTTGATGGTGGAAATGAGCTAGGGGTTAGACAATTTGTCCAGGAGAGAAAATTGACTTTTCCCGTCTTAATGGACGAAAAAGATATGGTTGCAAATCAATATCACATCCTTAGTATACCAACAACTTATTTTCTTAATAAAGAGGGTGTCATCATTAATAAAGCTTTTACAATGTTAACACTTGAAGAAATGAAAGAATTGGCAAAAAAATAAAAAATAGCAAAAATTCTTATGTAAGCGCTTTACAACAAACTCCGAATATACTATAATTACAAATGTAGTGATAAGGAGTGCACACCTTTCTTAAATTATCAGAAAACAAAAACTTTTCAAATAGATTAAAAGATTATTTCTTTTAATTGTAATAATTATCTAACTTTTTGGGAAATATGATAGTACAAATTTTTTTTAAAGGAGAATGTGCCATGAGAAAACCTCGCAAACGTTCATTTCAAGAATTAGTTTTAGAAAATAAAATGCAATTATTAAAGGATAGAGAAGCAATTGAAAAAATTGAAGAACGGATAGAAAGAAAGCATTTGAAAAAAGCTCGTTAATAGTGAAATCTAGAAATTACCATCTATTCTGCTTGTTCTTTTGTACAAACTATAAAAGAAGGAGTTGATTAGATGAGTAATCCTAAAAAAGACAGCAAACACTTTGTACCTAGTCATATCGGGACAAAATCCAGAAGTTTTGGTGGCAACAAAGGAAAGCAGATGCAAGATAAATCAGGACAGCATGCCCAAGTAATTCAAACAAAAGGCGAATAATAGTTTTAAATAACAATAGACAGTAATAGCTTATCTTTAGAAGGTAAGCTGTTTCTGTCTATTTTTTGTCCTTTGGCTGTTTTCTAGTGTGTTATGGTGCCTTTATTAAGATTATTCCTATTAGAAAGGTACATAATCATTAACGAAAATAAAGGAATATGATAGTATTAAAAAGGAATGTCCTAAATTTATTAAGAGAAGTGAACATATGAATAATGAACAAATAAAACCAAATATAAAACATCAAGAAATCTTACTGCTAGAAAAAGAATTTGAAGAAAATGGATTTGTTGAGGATGAAAAGAGAATATTAGATACAATTCAAAAGCTCAACGAAGTGCAGGATAGTGAAGAAATTTCCCAGCTATTAACGATTGCCGCCCTTTCTAGAATGCACAAGGATCAAAAGGATACTATCGCTGTTGCTTGGTTAAATAAAGCAATTGAATTAAATTCAGACAACACAATGGCACTTAAATATCTTTCACAGTATGACTGGAAAAATTTCAGCAATTTGTTAGAGCAGCTAGTTTTTCCAAACATCCGCGAAACGGATAACCGAACAGCCAAACGTAAAATTGCGGAACAATATATAAATAATTGTCGAGTTTTTTTAGAACAAATGGAAGAGGAAGTAGCTCATATACAAAATCAGAAAAAAAATGCTGCCTTGTATGAGAATAAAGAGGCAGTTGCCAAATATGAAGCAATTGAACAAACGCTAAAGAAAGTTATCGAAAAAGCATCTGAGTTACTGAAGTCTTCAGAAGAATATGCAGAATCCATTAGTGGTGTGTTTCATACTTCCATCTATTATGAAAGTGTAAAAAAGTTAATTGAAGAGCTACAAGAACTAAAAAAGGACTGGACAACCCTTTTTATCGAAGAAAAACAAGAAGAAACGGCGACTCTTTCCTCATTAGAGGAATTGGAGCAAATGATCGGCTTAGAAACGGTCAAAAAAAGAGTGCAGGATTTATATCAATTTTTAAGCTATCAAAAGGCTAGAAAGAAATTAGGCTATATGATTCAAGATGAATTAAGCTTAAATATGATCTTTACAGGAAATCCCGGTACTGGTAAGACAACTTTAGCACGATTAATGGCAAAGATTTATCATGAGCTTGGCGTATTGCCAAGTGCTGAAGTGGTCGAAACCGATCGGTCCCAATTAATAGGCGGCTACATGGGGCAAACAGAAGAAAATGTCCGTTCTGTAGTAAAACAAGCTGTTGGCGGCGTGTTATTTATTGATGAAGCATATAGTTTAAAGCGAGAGGGCCAATCTGGCAATGATTATGGGCAAACAGCAATCGATACGCTTGTTTCCTTAATGACTGGTTCAGAATTTGGCGGGAAATTCGCTGTTATTTTAGCAGGTTATCCAGAAGAAATGCGCCAGTTTTTAGATGGGAATCATGGGTTAAGAAGTCGCTTTCCTGCATCTAATTTGATTCATTTACCTGATTATTCCCCTAATGAATTATTAGAAATTGGCAAAAGAATTGCAACTGCCAACGACTATGTTATTACAGAAGACGGGAATAGGGCGTTGTTAAATCGTCTCGAGAGGGAACAAGTGGATGAAAGCTTTGGGAATGCCCGAGCTGTCCGTAATATTGTTCTAGATGCGGTATTTAACAAGGGATCCCGTAAAGCAAATGAACAAGAAATATTAAAGTATACGTTGCTGCAAGAAGCTGATTTTGTTTGTGTAGAGGAAGAGAAAACAATCGATCCTGCTAAAGAATTGAATGAATTAATTGGATTATCGAAAGTGAAAGAGGAAATAAAGAAAATTATTGCTTTCGTAAAAGTTCAGCAACTAAGACAAACAAAAGCAAAAAAGAATTTGCCAATCCAGTTGCATGCTGTATTTACTGGTAATCCAGGAACAGGTAAAACAACCGTTGCCAAATTATATGCACAATTTCTAAAAGATTGCGGTATCTTGAAAAGAGGTCACTTGGTTGTAACTAGTAGAGCCGATTTTGTAGCTGGATATGTAGGACAATCCGCAATCAAAACAAGAAAAAAAATAAGAGAAGCATTAGGTGGAGTGTTATTCATTGATGAAGCCTATTCCTTATTAGGTTCTGGCGGCCAAGATTTTGGCAAAGAAGTAATTGATACTTTAGTAATGGAAATGACAAAACATAATGAAAACCTAGTTGTTATCCTTGCAGGCTATCCAAAGGAAACGACTGCTCTTTTACAAAGTAATCCAGGTTTAACTTCTAGATTTAAAAAATTCATCCATTTTGATGATTATGAGGCTGTGGAATTGATTGAAATAATGAAAATGTATGCTTCTAAATACGATTATTCGTTATCGGAACAAGCCATTACAATGCTCCAAGATCAACTTCCTACTGTTTCAACAGATGGAAATGGTAGATTTGCGACAAATATTATCGATGAAGCTGTTCAATTACAGGCATTACGACTGTCCGAACAGTTAGAACAGGGAAGAGAAGTCGATGTTTCTACATTATCAGCAGAGGATCTGGAAAATGTTTTACAACGATACAAACGAAAAATCGAAGAATAGGACGGTGTACGAAACAGATGGATAATTTCTATATTTCAACAAGAGACATTGAATTATACTATGCAGATACGGATATGATGGGTGTTGTGTATCATGCGAATTATCTTAAATTCTTTGAACGAGGAAGAACCGGACTAATAGAGGACCTTGGCTATAGTTATTTAGAGATGGAAAATGAAGGGTATTTTGCGCCTGTCTATGATGTCTATGCTGTATATAAAAAGCCTTTGCGTTATGGAGATCAAGCGAAGGTCAAAACCTGGGTGGAAACAAATGATGGAATAAAAACGGTTTACGGATACCAGATTATTAACCAACAGGAAGAAATCTGTGTGGAAGGGACGACCACTCATATCATTGTATCGAAAGAAACGTTTAGACCTAAGCCTTTTAAGAAAATTTTTCCTGAATGGTTTAATAAATATGAGGAAATTAAAAAGCAACAGACGGACAAGTAAAGTGACAAAAGGAGAATGCTTTCATGGCATTTGGATTAAAGAAAAAAGAATTGGCGGAATGGAAAAGACAAATTGATGATGGAGAGATTGCCTTTTTAACTCATTACTGGTTGGATGATCGCTTCCCAGACTGTAAGACTGTCACAAAAGTAGGATGTTCGGATCTGGAAAAGTTGAAAAGCTGGGGGAAGAAGTATGGGTTAAAAGAAGAATGGATTCATTATCGGGAGGATGGCTATTCCCATTTTGACTTATTGGGTGACACACAAATGAAGATTTTAAAAGCAGAGGGGATTACCCAGCCATTACAATAAAGCTTTCCTTTTATGTTATGATGGAATTAGCTTTACCAAAATACTAAAAAACAGCGGACCGGAAGATAATGTTGCTCCGGTCTCGCTGTTTTTTTGTTTAGAAGAGAAATTTTATATAAACTCCAATAAATTATTGTGCGTGGCGGTATTCTGGTTCATTTGCAACTTCATTAAAATCTGCAAATAGATCTTTATCGTCGAAATACCATAAATCCTTCTCTTCGATATAGTAGTGAATTCCGTCTTTTACTGTCTCTATGCCAATATTTACAGGCTGTTCATTCGAAATTCCTAATGAAAATCCTTGCTGAACTGTACTGCATCCGCCGTATCTTGCGAAGAAACGTATATAGTCTCCATCTTTTAACAACATTTCATCCTTATACCATTCGGCAGCTTGATCGCTAATCACAATTTTCATTTTTTCACACCTCTTATGAATTTTGCTTCTTTTACTGGAAGGAAGCACTCTATTTCTATTAATATATTTCCATTATAATGGATTGTTTTACAATTATCGAACATTTGAATTTAGCATTCATTCTGCTTGTCCATCTTTTAGCATATGATCCATTATTTCTGTATATATAGAAGGTCCATATTTATTGACTGCTTCTTGGGAATCCAATAATGGATGCATCTTATAATCACTTTCCTCATTACTTGAAACGAAGGTAGGATAGAAAGAAGGATTTTCCATCGTAATAGTAGAATTTTTTCCTCTTTGTTCTTTAATAACTGTAACAGTTACCATTCCACCGATATCACGATATTCTTCATCCTGCCCAGATAGAAAGTTCCCTAAAGAATAAACAACTAAACCTTGTTGACCATTTTTTCCTTGTAGCCATTCGATTGGCTGAAGAACATGTGGGTGACTTCCGAAAATAATATGGACACCTTCGTCGATCAAAAACTGTGCCAATTCTTTCTGTTCATTAGATGGAAAACGCTCATATTCATTCCCCCAATGGATCGCCATTACAATAACATCTGCTTCTTTTTTTGCGCGTTGAATTTCCTTGCTTATCCTATTTTTATCGATTACATTTACGATATACTCGCTTCCTGTTGGGATAGAGATCCCATTTAACCCATATGTATAGGCTAAATAAGCAACTTTGATACCCTTTTTTTCTATTATAGCTAACTGATTCTGATCTTCTTTTGTTAAATACGTACCAACATGAGGGAGATCTATTTGATTTAAATAATTAATAGAAAGCTTTTGTGCTTGTAAGCCACGATCTAAGGCGTGATTATTTGCAGTAGTGACAATGTCGACTCCTGCCTTTTTTACACTATCTGCAATTTCGTGTGGGCTATTAAAAGTAGGATAGCCGGATAACCCAAACGATTCTCCAGCGACAATCGTTTCTTGATTTGCTAGCAAAAGATCGGGCTTCTTTAATTCAGTAGATATACTGTTTAGCATATTATCAAAATTATAATAATCTCCTTGGCGGGCATCATTATAAACACGATCATGAATTAAAATGTCACCAATCGCAGCTATTGTGATTTTTGTATTTACTTCTTTTGATAAATCACGGATTTCCCTTCCAGAAATCGGTCGAACAAGAGAAGAGGAGAAGTCTAGATTAATTAGATATACGAGTATGGAACCTGCTATTCCAGCAAAAATAAGCAAGAGCCCAAAATATTTTACTAATGTTTTCTTCATAGGTAGCCTCTTTAAATAGGATAAATCAGTTTTTTTGAATCGCTTTACAATATATAGCATAACAAATAACTGTTAGTTTGTGTGTATCCAAGGGGAATTTTACATGAAAATTGTTATTGGAATCTTTTTTATACAATTGAAGTTAATAAAATTATTTATTTACTGGATGAAATGTAGCTTGGTAGGGAAATGAATATAGTGGTGCCGTTTGCTGCAGTGCTTTCTATATTTATTTCCCCACCATACTTTTCGATTAGCTGCTTGCATACATAGAGCCCCATGCCTGTTCCTTTTTTTTTCGTCGTTTTTAGTGGGCTAAATATATGATTAAATTGGTCTTCCGATATGCCACATCCACTATCTTTTACTATAACCAATAGTTGGTTCATGGAAACTTCTGTTGTAATTATTACTTTTTTAAAAGTGAGTTTGTTATCTTCTTCTATTGCTTCAAACGCATTTTTAACAACATTAACGATTACTTGCGTTAGATGTTGCTTGTTGGCAATGCAAAATGGTTCAGCTTTTGATAAGTTTATATTTAGGTCTATGTCTTTTAAATTTGCCTCACTCTTAAATACAGGATATAAATTCATAAGGATTTCATTAATGGATAATGGAGTTATTTCATTCGATTGTGCTTTGGAAAGGTTTAAAAAATCAGTAATTAGTTCATTTGCCCTTGTTAATTCACCAAAAGCTAAATCTGTGTACTGATGAATCGTGTCGAGATTATTTGTTTGTTTAATTAGCTGTAAAAACCCGCTTACAGACGTAAGGGGATTACGTACCTCATGCGTAATGCTGCTAGCCATTTTTGCTATGTTTTCACTATAGGTCGTAGAAAGAGACAATGATCGTAAACAGTCCATCAATTGTTCCATATTTGCTGATTGCTCTTGAAGTTTCGTCTCTACTAATTTCAATTTATTTGCAAAGTATTCTGCTGCTGCTTCAGCAGACCTATTATTTACCGTTTGAGTGGTCATTATCATACGCTCCCTTTAACAATTATAGTTAAAGGTATGACGAAAAAAATCATTTTATGTCATATATCATTCGATTAAGCTTGCAAAAATAAAAAAAGACCGAAATCGGTCTTTTTTTGCTTGTTATAACCAGCTTACTTTTGGCTCGGTTTTATTGATAATTCGTTTAATATTCGCTCGATGTCTATAAACAACAAAGATTGTCAGTACTAAAAGGATGAAAATTAATAATTTATCATCCCATAGGATGAGAGAATAAACTAGTCCAGCAAGCCCCGCAACCATGGAAGATAGAGAGACATATTTTGAGATATAGAGTGTAAGAAAAAAGACAGCTAAAATGATAATGAATAAAAGCGGCTCATGACCGAGAAGAATTCCCGCTGATGTAGCAACTGCTTTCCCGCCCTTAAAGCCAGCGAAAAGCGGATACATATGACCAACTACTGCAAATATTCCAAAAATCAGAGGATTTATCTCTACATCCACGTTCCATATAAGTGCAACGACTAGAGGCAATAAGGTTGCGATAGTCCCTTTAAGGATATCGGAAATGGTTACAGCAAAACCTGCTTTCTTGCCAAGGACTCGGAATGAATTCGTTCCGCCTAAATTGCCGCTACCATGCTCTCGTATATCTATATTGTAAAAGGTTTTGCCTATTATTAGCCCAGAAGGAATAGATCCAATTAAATAAGCGAGTATAATTAAAAGTCCAATAATCAATTTTCGTAATCTCCTTCACCTATGTAATACTTTTTGCTTTTATATTGTACCATGTATTTGCTAAAACTCATCATTTTTTCAAAAAATATTCTATCAATCTTGGGGTTATCCTTACTTCTATTGCTAAGACTAAATAGATGTAGTAAATAGAAAGCAGAATTCTAAGACATAAGGGAAATGCGGGGCATATTGATGAAACGGATACTAATCGCATTATTTATTGTTTTTATCATTATTTATAGTAGCACTATTTATTATCATGTAACAAAACCGCTACCAAAAGGGATATCAGTGGAAGGACCTGTTCATCAGGTTGAGGAAGTGGAGCTACTAACAGATATAACCTTTAAAACGAAGCAAAACAATCAGATGGTTCAACATAAAATAGTCGCATCGATGCTATCGGAAATTCAAGACGCAGAGGAATTTATTGTAGTCGATATGTTTTTATTTAATAAAGACACGAATCAAGACCAATTGTATCCACCTATAGTAGAAAAGTTTACTAAAGCATTATTAAAGAAAAAAGAAGAAAACCCTTCTATTATGATTATTTTTCTAACAGATAAAATAAATACAGTTTATCATTCCTATTCATCAGAAGAATTAAATAAATTAAAGCAATATGGTGTGAAAGTTATCGAAACAAATACCAAAGATTTACGAGATTCCAATCCACTCTATTCTGCTTTTTGGCGCATGTTTGGACAGTGGGTAAAAACGAGTGGAAATGGTCATCTACCTAATCTCCTTGCAAAGAGCGGGGATAAAGTTACTACTTTATCTTATTTAGAATTATTAAACGTAAAAGCAAATCATCGGAAACTATTAATTACAGAAAAGACAGCTATTATATCTAGTGGAAATATTCATAATGCCAGTGGTTTTCATTCTAACGTAGCTTTTAAGGTTCATGGGAATATACTTAACGACCTGCTTGAGAGTGAAGAAAGTGCAGCTAAATTAAATGAACAGATTACGTTCCCTAGGGTAAAAAAACAAGCTGAATCGAAAACGGATCTAAAAATTCAATTGTTGACAGAAGGAAAAATAGGCAGGCATGTGTTAGAGGAAATCAGAAATACAGGTAGAGAGGATGCAATTTGGATTGGAATCCTCTACTTAGCAGATCGAAATGTAATCGATGAAATCAAAGCAGCTACAAGAAGAAAGGTACATGTTTATTTAATATTAGACCCCAATCAAAATTCCTTTGGCAATAAAAAAAGTGGGTTACCAAATATTCCGGTTGTAGCAGAACTAAGAAAATCGATAAAATCGAAATACATTCATATTAAATGGTATAACACA